>DASSII010000088.1:0-12982 GCA_035692005.1 Candidatus Limnocylindrales bacterium
GCCCCCAGCTGGATCGTGGCAGACCCCGTCGCCGAGGCCGTCGCGTTGCGCGAGATCGGCCTGCCGGCCATCGTCCGCCCGGCATTCACCCTCGGCGGCACCGGGGGCGGCATCGTCGAGACCGAGCCCGCCTACCACGAACGCGTCCGCGCGGGCCTGCGCGCCAGCCCGATCGGCCAGGTCATGGTCGAGAAGTGCCTGGTCGGCTGGCAGGAGATCGAGTACGAGGTCATGCGCGATGCCGATGACACCTGCATCGCCGTGTGCTCGATGGAGAACGTCGACCCGCTCGGCGTCCACACCGGCGACTCGATCGTCGTCGCGCCGGTCCAGACCCTGACCGATTCCGTGCACCAGCGGCTGCGCAGCGCGGCCCTGGCCATCATCCGGGCGCTCGGGGTCGAGGGCGGCTGCAACGTCCAGTTCGCGCTGTCGCCGGACTCGACCGAATACGCGGTCATCGAGGTGAACCCGCGCGTATCGCGCTCGAGCGCGCTGGCCAGCAAGGCGACCGGCTATCCGATCGCCCGCGTGGCCGCCCAGATCGCCATCGGTCGACGGCTGGCCGACATCCCCAACGTCGTGACCGGTACGACCGTCGCCGCGTTCGAACCGGCGCTCGACTACGTCGTCGTCAAACTGCCGCGCTTCCCCTTCGACAAGTTCCCGGGCGCCGATCGCACGCTCGGCAGCCAGATGAAGGCGACCGGTGAGGTGATGGCCATCGACCGGACGTTCGGGTCGGCCCTCAACAAGGCGTTGCGCGGTCTGGAGCAGGCCGGCGTCGGGCCGCTGGCCGAGGATCCGGGCTGGACGTCCACCTTCGGTTACCTCGCCGGCGTGTACGGTGCGGGCCCGGACGCCGACGAGGACGAGCCGATCCGCTGGGTCGATGGCTCCGGCGAAGCCTGTGAGAGCACCCGGTACGCGCAACGGAGTGCCGCACCACTCGTGCTGCGCCGCTTCCTCGAGCCATCCGATTCGCGCCTGTGGCGGTTGCTCGGGCTGCTGCGCCGCGGCGTTCCGGAGGCGGTCGTCGGCGAGGCGACCGGCATCAGCCCGTGGTTCCTGGCCGAGATGGGTCGCAACGTGGCCCTTGAGCACGAGACCGCAGCGATGGGGTCGCGGCTGGTGGATAGCGCCGACGCCGAGGCCGCCGCGCTGCTGGCCACCGTCAAGCGGGCCGGCTTCGGGGACAAGGAGCTGGCCGGGTTGGCCGGCACGACCCAGGAGGCCGTGCGCGCCGCTCGGCTGGAACTCGGGCTCGTGCCTGGCTACGCCATGGTCGACACCTGCGCGGCCGAGTTCGCCGCCGAGACCCCGTATTTCTACGCGACCTTCGCGGCAGCGGGCTCCGCGCCCGAAGCGCCGCCGGTGGAGCGCCCGGCCGCCCTCGTCATCGGCAGTGGACCGGTCCGCATCGGCCAGGGCATCGAATTCGACTATTGCGCGGTGCAGGCGGCCGACACCCTTCGGCGCAACGGCTGGTCGGCGGTGATGATCAACTCCAACCCGGAGACCGTGTCGACCGACTTCGATGCGTCGACCCGCCTGTACTTCGAGCCGCTCGATCCGGAGAGCGTCCGCAGCGTCATCGATGCGGAGACGCCGCCGGGCGAGGCGCCTCTACCCGCGGTCGTCGCCTTCGGCGGCCAGACCCCGCTCAATCTGGCCGCGCCGCTGAGCGCTGCCGGCATCCCGTTGCTTGGCAGCGACCTCGAGGCGATCGACCAGGCGGAGGAGCGGGTCCGCTTTGCGGCACTGCTGGACCGGCTCGGCATCCCCCAACCCGAGGGCGGGATGGCCCACAGCGTCGAGGAGGCGCTGACGCTCGCGGAGCGCATCGGCTACCCGGTGATCGTGCGACCGTCGTTCGTGATCGGCGGCCTGGCCATCGACTTCTGCTACTCCCCGGAGGACCTCGCCCGCCAGCTGGCGCTGGCGACCGTCGTCGACCCCGACCGGCCGGTTCGCATCGATCGCTATCTCGAGGGCGTCGAAGTCGATGTCGATGCCATCAGCGATGGCACGCGGGTGCTCATCCCGGGACTGCTCGAGCAGGTCGAGCGGGCCGGTGTCCACAGCGGCGATTCGGTCGGCGTGTTCCCGCCGCAATTCGTGAGCGAGGGCGATCGCGACCTGATCGTGGCGACGATGGAACGGATCGTGCTCGCGCTCGGGGCTCGCGGCCTCGTCAACGCCCAGTTCATCGTGCGCGACGACGGCGTCTACCTGATCGAGGTGAACCCGCGCGCTTCGCGGACCGTGCCGTTCATGTCGAAGGTGACCGGCGTGCCGATGGTCGAACTTGCCGTGCGCATCTCGCTCGGTGCGACGTTGCCCGAGCTCGGCTGGGACGGCGGCCTGCTGCCACCACCGCCGTTCGTCGCGGTCAAGGCGCCGGCCTTCTCGACGGCCAAACTGCGCGGCGTCGATCCGTCGGTCGGCCCGGGGATGCAGTCGACGGGCGAGGTCATCGGCATCCACGAAGATCCGCGGGTGGCCCTCGCGAAGGCGCTCCTCGGAGCGGCCCTCGTCCCGCCCCGGCCAGGCGAGGCGGGCGCGCTGGCGCTGCTGTCCATCGCCGATCGCGACAAGGCACTCCTGCCGCGTCTGGCCAGCGGCCTCGTCGCGGCCGGGTATCGCCTGGCGGCGACGCCGGGCACGCGCCAACGGCTGGAGGAGGCCGGCCATGGCGCCCTGCCGGTGGCCAAGCTCGGCGCGGGGGCCGACCCGTCGATCGGCGAGATCCCGATCCTCGAGCTCATCGCCGGCGGGGACGTGCGCCTCGTGGTCAATACCCCGACGCCGCGTTCCGGCGCGGTCCGCGATGCGGCCGAGATCCGGCTGGCCGCGACCGGGGAGGGGATCCTGTGCCTGACCGCCATCGAGACCGCGGTCGCGGCGGCCGAGGCGCTCGATCCCGCGATCATGGCGGCGGTCGCCAGCGTCCGCTCGCTGGCGGACTGGGTGCCGTGGCCGGGTCAGCCGCCCAGCCGGGCGACGGTCAGCCCGGAGACGGCTTCGGTCGGGGTGACGACGACCGCCTGACCGAGCGACCACAGCGTGAGCGTGGTCAACGCGACCATCACCACCGCCAGCGGGACCTGCCGCAACGTCAGGGAGCGAGCCGACAGCTGTCCTGGCGCATCGAGCGCCGCGACGACGTGGCCGCCCCATGCACCAAGCATGTGGCCACCGACGACGGCGGCCAGCTGGACGGTCCACACGAGCCCGGGTGGCAACCATGCGCCCGACGGTTCGAAGAACGCGGTCCCGAACAGGTCCCAGCCCTGCTGGAACGGGTCGGAGATCGCGATGACGATGCTCTGTCCGCCGATCAGCAGATAGGTCAGGTAGTGCGCAACGAGATAGCCGACCGCGATGGGCAGCAGTCCGGCTCCGGTGGCGGCCACCCCGACGAAGCGCGTCACGCTCAGGGCGGCCAGCACGATGATCGCCAGGAAGCCGGTCAGCAGCAGGCTGCGCTCGATCAGGTCCGGACGTCCGAACAGGTCGAAGAAGACCTGCGTCTGCGACAGGCCGTCGTACAGGATGGACCCGACACCGAGCGCCACGATCGTGACATCGGCCAGCGACAGCCCGGGTTCCAGCAGGCCCGCGGCGAACGGACGGCGGCGCACTCGCCCGGTCTCATCGACGAGGGCGTAGGGCGCGAGCCGGCCCAACAGTCGGAACCAGACGGTGAAGACCTCCGCGTTGGCGCGCCAAGTGTCGCGGCCGAACTGGGCCATCATCGCCACAGTGAGGGCGGTGTAGCCGACGAGCACGATGAACAGCACGCTCGGATCCGGGAACAGCACGAGCTCCAGCCACACGACCACGAAAAAGCCGACGACGGCGGGCCAGCGACCGAGGGCCGATGGGTAAGCGGCCGGTTGCCATGAGCCGACGCCGAGCCGCCGGACGAGCGCCGCCCCGATGTCGTGGAGGGTCGAGAACGGGTCGATGAACTGCCACACCGGGCCGATCAGGGCGGACACCATCGCGACCCCGACCCAGCCGTAGATCCACAGGAACAGGTTCGACACGTCGGCGCTGCTCGATCCGCCGGCGATGCCCTGGACGACGATCCACAGCCAGCCGATGAGGCCGACCGCACGCAGGGTCCAGCGCAGTGGGGCGGGCGACAGCTGCCCCGCATCGCTCGCGTCGGGGCGCTCCGCCCGGACGTCACGGACGAGCACGAAGATGAACGACAGGCCCACGGTCGTCGCGGCACCAGCGAGATAGACGGCCAGCGGTAGGCGGCTGGTGTAGGTGGCGTTGAGAGCGTGCGCGAGGGCGGCACTGGGCGCGACCAGCGTGGCGATGGCCAGCCCGACGAGCGAGACGGCGATCGACCGGATGCGGGTCGGGGTCACGCCGGCGGACCGGTTCGTCCGCGACGTCCGAGGAGCAGGGCGCCGGCGAGCGCGACGATGGCGAGCGCCACGATGATCGGCAGGAGGACATCGTTGCCGCTCGCCGACGGGGCGTCATCCGCTGACGGACCAGGCGAGATGGATGCGGTCGCGCTGGGAGCCGGCGTCGGGGCGATCGACGGGGCGATCGACGGGGAGTCGGTCGGGGCGTTCGACGGCGCCGCCGGCGTCGGTGCCGGCGTCGGCGCGATGTCGACCGTGAAGGTCCACTTCGTTCGTTCGATGTGCCCGTCCGGGGCCTTCGCGGTCGAAGCGACGGTGTAGGTGCCCGACGACAGCGGCGCGGCTGGCGTCGCCACCATCCGGCGATCGTCGGTCGGGTCGACCCCGCCGCGCGCGACCGTTGCCCCGGTCGCATCGGTGACCCGCAGGCTGCTCCCGTCGCTCGCCAGGTCCTCGGTGTAGGTGGCGCTGACCTCGGCGACCGGTTCACTCACGGTCGCCCCGTCGGCGGGCGTGGCGACCTTGACCTCGGCGTGCGCGGCGACGACGCCGGGCAGGACGATCAGGAACAGGGCGCCGATGGCGACGACCATGCCAAGGCGCATTCGGGCGGTTCGTGGTCTCATGAGCCCGAGTCTACGGAACCCGCGGACAACCCGCCGGACACCAACGAGGCCTCATGGACGGCAAGCTCGTCATCGACCCGGGCACCTACCAGGCCGGCGCGTGCAACATCGGTCCGGCGGAGATCGCCCGCCGCCGGCGAGGCGCCGTCATCGGCCTGGCCGCGACGGTGCTGCTCGGTATCGGCCTGGTCGCGATCGGTGCCCCGGCCATCGCCCGGCTGCTCGTGTTCCCACCGCTGGCGGGCGCCCTGATCGGCTTCGAACAGGCACGCCGCCACTTCTGCGTCGGGTTCGCGATGGCCGGTCTGCGCAATTTCGGCCCGCTGGGGTCACCCGACCGGATCACCGACGGCGCCGATCTGGCGCGCGACCGGCGGGCGGGTCTGGTCATCGTCGCCTACTGCTCGGCGATCGCGGCCGTCGTCACGCTGCTGTTCGCGGCGCTGCCGATCTGACCGCCCCCGCCCTGGCCGCGGCCCCGTCCGATCCGACGCGGTACGATCGCCCTCCACGCCTGCGGGCGCCCGACCCGCCCCACCCCGTCCGACCAGGAGCACAGCTGCGTGTCGACCACACCCGTCCCGACGGTCACGTTCAGTGATGACCGCCTCGCCAATGGGCTGCGCCTCATCGTCGCCGAGGACCACCTCGCGCCGGTCGTGGCCATCAACGTCTGGTACGACGTCGGGTCGAAGCACGAGCAGCCTGGCAAGACCGGATTCGCCCACCTGTTCGAGCACGTCATGTTCCAGGGCTCGCGCCACGTCGCCAAGGCCGAGCACATCGCGCTCGTCCAGGCCGCCGGCGGGACGATGAACGGGACGACCTGGCTCGACCGGACGAACTACTTCGAGACGTTGCCGGCCCATCAGCTCGACCTCGGCCTGTGGCTCGAGGCGGACCGGATGGCGACCCTGCTCGACGCCCTCAGCCAGGAGAACCTCGACAACCAGCGCGAGGTCGTCAAGAACGAGAAGCGCTGGTCGTACGACAACCGCCCGTACGGCACGTGGCAGGAGAAGCTGCAGGCGCACCTGTTCCCGCCGGATCATCCGTATCACCACTCGACCATCGGTTCGATGGAGGACCTCGACGCCGCGTCGCTCGACGACGTCAAGGCCTTCTTCCGGACCTGGTACGCGCCCAACAACGCTGTCCTGTCGGTCGTCGGCGACGTCGACACCGCCGCCGTCCGCGCCAGCGTCGAGCGCTACTTCGGCGCGATCCCGGCCAATCCGTCCATCCCGGCGTTGGGCGACCTGTCGTTGCCGCCGACGCTCGGCCGCGAGGTCCGCGAGACGGTCATGGATCGGGTGCCCCTGCCACGGATCTACGTCGGCTATCGGGCCCCCGCCTACGGCGATCGACGGCTCGACGCGCTCGAGGTCGCCGGCCAGATCGTGGCCGGCGGCAAGGGCAGCCGGCTGCACCGTCGCCTGGTCCGCGACGAGCGCATCGCCCAGGACGTGGCCCTGTTCACGCTCGGCTTCATCGGTGGCGCGTCGGTCTGTGCCGGCTGGGCGACCGTGCGCCCAGGCGTGTCGGTCGATCGCGTCGAGGCGGCGTTCCACGAGGAGCTCGACCGGCTGGCCACCGAGCCGGTCAGCGCCGACGAGCTGGCTCGGGCGTTCGCCCTCATCGAGTCGGACGAGCTGGGATCGCTGCAACGCGTCGAGGAGCGGGCGGACCGATTGTCGATGTACGCCACGCTGTTCGATCGACCGGCGCTTATCAACGAGATGCTGCCGCGCTACCTGTCGGTCACCCCGGAGGCCATCCTCGAGGTGGCCGCGGCCACCTTCCGGCCGGACAACCGCTTGGTCATGACCTACCTGCCGGAGATCCCGACCGCCGACAGCGACGCGAACGACCCGGAAGCCGTCGACCCGACCGACGAGGAGGTGGCCGCATGACCTCGAACGCGCCGGAACGGGACGGCCCGGTCATCGCCCAGCGGCCGACCGCCGGAACCCCACGGTCCTACGAGTTCCCGGCCGTCCGACGCGACCGGCTGACGACGGGCCTGACCGTGCTGGTGGTCGACATGCCCGGGCGACCGCTGGTGAGCGCGTCGATGATCCTGCCCGTCGGCGCCGTCGACGAACCCGCCGACGAGGGCGGCGCCGCCGTGCTGGCGGCCCGCGCCATGACCGAGGGGACGGAGCACTACGACGCGGTCGGGCTGACCGAGGCGACCGAGCGCCTGGGCGCCTCGCTCCATGCCGAATCGGGCTGGGATGCCACCAGCGTCAGCGTCGACGTGCCCGCCGCCCGGCTCGAGCCCGCCCTCGAGCTGCTGGCCGAGGTGCTGCTCCGGCCCACCTTCCCGGCCGACGAGGTCGAGCGCTTGCGGGACGAACGGTTGAACGACCTGCTCCAGGCCCGGGCGGACCCGCGCCGGCGCGCCGACGAGGCGTACGTCGCGACGATCTATGCCCCGGCGTCGCCCTATCACCGCCCCTCCGGCGGGACCGCCGAGACCGTCGGCCGCCTCGATCCCGACATCCTGCGCCGGGCCCACGGCCGGGCGCTCGACCCGGCGCGCGCCACCCTGGTCATCGGCGGCGACCTGCGCGGGCTCGACCCGATGGCCATCGCGACCCGGCTGTTCTCCGACTGGACCGCCCCGTCCGTCGCTGCCGCGGCGCGGACGCCGGTGATCGACAGCGCCGCGAGTGGCGGGCGGATCGTGCGCGTCGTCCACCGGCCGGGCAGCGTCCAGACCGAGATCCGCATCGGTCATCGCGGGCTTCCGCGGCAGATCCCGGACTTCCACGCCGTATCGATCATGAGCGCCATCCTCGGCGGCTTGTTCAACTCCCGGCTGAACATGCAGTTGCGCGAGGAAAAGGGCTACACGTACGGAGCGGGTGCCGGCTTCGACATGCGTCGTGGTGCCGGCCCGTTCACGGCCCGGGCGGCCGTCAACACGGAGGTGACGGTGCCGGCGGTGCTTGACACGATCGCCGAGCTCGAGCGGATGCGCGACGAGCCGGTCACCGAGGCCGAGCTGACGGCGGCACGCGATTTCCTGGTCGGCGTCTTTCCGTTGCGGTTCGAGACGGCTGGCGCGGTGGTCGGGGCGCTGGGCGGTCTGGCCGTCCACGGCCTGCCGCTGGAGGAGCTGGTCGACTACCGCGCCCGGATCGAGGCGGTCGGGGTCGATGCCGTGACGGCCGCCGCGCGCGCCCATCTCGACGTCGACGGGGCGTCGATCGTGCTCGTCGGCGACGTGGACGCGTTCGGCGCCGATCTCGAGGGGGCGTCGCTCGGACGGCTGGTCATCGATCGCGACCGCGCGGCTGTCGAAGCCAGCCAGGTCGCCGCCGAGACGGACGAGGCGACGACGCCCGGTCCGGCCGATGAGAGCGACATGGAGGGGCCGACGGCCGGCGCCGAGGATCCCGACCTGCCCGGTTCCGACGAACCGACGGCGGCCGACGCCAGTGCGGGGCACGACGCCCGCTGAAACCTTTCCCCCGTCCGACGTCTCGATGTGGTGACGGCCGGTCAGCCGATGGCCGCACACCAGGGAGAGATATCTGATGGCCAGGGATCCTCGAATCATCCGCGGTCTGGGGACCGGGATCGTCACGCTGTTCCTCGTCGGCGGGGTTGCCTTTGCGGCCGACGGCCTGACGAGCCCCGCGACGGCCGATCCGCTGCAGGCGACGGCCACGACGGGGGCGACCGCCACGACGGAGCCGACCGAGACAGCCGAGCCGACCGAGACGGCCGAGCCGACCGGCGGCGCCGAAGCCGCCGGGGCCGCCGAGCCGACCGGGACGGCCGAGCCGACCGACGCGGCTGATCCCGGGCGGGCAGCCGACGCGGCGCCGACCGCCGAGCCGACCGAAGACGCCAACGACGACCACGGCGCGAACTCCGGTCACGACGGCGCCGCGGACGCCAACGACGACCACGGCACGGACTCGGGCGACGACAGTGCCGAGGACGCCGATGACGATCACGGTGGCCAGTCCGGCACGGACAGTGGTCACGATGCCAACGACGATCACGACGGTGGCGGTGACAGCGGTCACGACGACTGACCGGCCGCTCAGCACGGCATGGGCGACGGCCCGGATCGATGGATCGGCCCGCAGCGCGGCATCATGGTCGCGGGCCGATCCGGCGTGTCCTTCGCCACAGGTCCACACGATGTCTGGAGACCGGGGATCCGCAACGAGCCTGGATCGTTCGAACGAACGACCGCATCCATCGACGAACGCGCCCTCGTGGCCGCCGTCCTCGACGGCGACCATGAGGCGTTTCGCCGTCTCGTCGAGCGCGAGTCGGCTGGGCTCGTCCGCGCATGCCACCGGATCCTGGGCGACCACGGGGAAGCTGAGGATGCTGCGCAGGAGGCCTTCGTGACCGCGTATCGATCGCTCGCGACCTGGCGCGGCGACGGTCCGTTCGGGGCGTGGCTGACCCGCATCGGCGTGCGCATCGCCCTGCGTCAGGTCGGTCGACGGCGCACCGTGACGTGGCGGGCGCCGGGGGTCGGCAGCGAGACCGTGGCGACCATCGATCCCATCGAGCGCGCCACCGACCGGGCGGCCGTCGATGCCGCCGCATTGACCGATCCGGCCATGTTGTCGATGCGTGCCGAGCGGGCGACCGAGATCCGCGCCGCGGTCACGGCCCTGCCCGAGCCATACCGAGAGGTCGTCGCCCTGCGGTTCTTCGGTGACGCGTCGCTCGACGAGATCGCGCGTCAGACCGGGCGACCGCTGGGCACCGTCAAGACGCACCTCCATCGCGGCCTCGCGCGACTGCGCGCCCGACTCGAGGGCACCGAGCGATGAGCGACATGCGTCACCGGTTCGACCCATCCGAACTCGATGGCGATGATGCCGAGCTGGCCGGGTTGCTGCGCACGGCGCGCGATCTCGAATCGTTCGCCGCCAGCGAGCAGTCGATGCCGAGTGCCGATTTCGAGGAGCGGGTGATGGCCGCCATCGCGGCCGAGCCGCCGCCGCGGGCGATGATGGCCGGCGGATTCATCGCCGGCGTGCGCAACGCCTGGCGCCTGGCGTGGAGCGGCGGTCGCCCGATGGCTGTCCGCGCCCAGGCGTTCGCGTTGCTGCTGGTCGTCGCGGTGGCGATCGGTTCCGTCGGCTCGCTGGCGGCCGTCGGCGTGGCGCGCCTGTTCAGTCCCGAGATCCCGCCGCCTTCACAGTTGCCGAGCGTGCCGCCCGCGCTCCCGTCGCCGAGCCCTAGCCCGTCGCTGCCGGTGACCCCGAGTCCGACCCCGACGCCGAGTGTCCCGTCTGCCTCACCGAGTCCCAGCGACACGGCCGAACCGACCGAGACCGCCGAGCCCACCGGGACCGATGACCACGGCGGCGGGTCGGGGAGTGGCTCGGGCAGTGGCTCGGGGAGTGGCAGCGGGTCCGGCGGCGACAAGACGTCGGGCGGCGACGATCACGCCACGACAGAGCCCGATGACCATGGGTCCGATCCGGGCCGGGACAGCGAGACCCCCGAGCCCACCGAGACGCCGCACGACTGACCGCGGGATTTCGGCCTGATCGGCGGGGCATCGGCCCAGGCGCGGTCCGATCCGCGGGATCTCGGCCCGATCGGTTCGATCGGGGCCGTCCGGCGGGATCTCGGCCCGAGCGGGCCGTCCGACGGGATCCGGCCCGGTCTCGATCCAGGCTCGCAGACCTGCCCGGGTCGGGGCCGGACGATCGGCCTCGTCGGGTCGATCTTGCATCCAGTGACGCTATCGACGAACGACGGCCGCGTCGGGCGCGCTCGTTCGCCGGGCGTGCCATCCGGTGCAAGGATCGGACGGAAACGGACCCGATTCGAGCGATCTGGCCGGATCTGGACGACCTCGTTCGTCGATACGTGCATTCGATGCAAACCGGGTGGGGGCCGCGTGCCCGGCACCGGGCCCGATTCGACCGATCCGGCAGGATCCGGACGACCTCGTTCGTCGATACATGCATCCGATGCAAACCGGTGGGGCCGCGTGCCCGGCACCCGACCGCACGTGAGCGATTCCCGTAGCAGCACCGAACCGGCAGGTTCACGCACGAGACGCAGACCCGGTGCGGTACGCTCCGATGCGTGATCGTCGTCATCGGGTCCCTGCGCCTCCGCGCCATCGACGACGGGTTCGCACCAGATGGCCTCGCGGCCGACATCGCCCGGGTCGCTGCGGCCGATGGGTCGAGGGTCGAATTCATCGGCAAGCTCGGGGATGACCCGGCCGGCGACGAGCTGCTGCTGGCGCTGTCGCGCAGCCATGTCGGGCACGTGGCGACCCTGCGCGATGCCACGCACGCCACACCGGTCCTAGGCGCCGCTGCGTCCGAGAGCGATCCGGCGGCCGAGACCGACGACCGCGAACCCGAGACCGAGCCCGCCGGGCCGACAACCGACGAGCAGCCCGCCGCCGCCGCCGAGGGACCGACCGCCGGACCGACCGCCGCCAAGCCGGCCGCCGCCGAGCCGGCCGCCGCCGAGCCCGCCGCCAACGCGCAGATCACCGACGTGCCGACGCTCGAGCCGGCCGATGTCGGCCTTGCCCTTCGCTACCTGAGTGACGTGGACGTCATCGTCGCAGCGCACGTGGCACCGGCCGTCGTCCAGGAGGCCATCGACGCGGCTGCGTGGGCGAGTGCGCCACTCATCGTCGTGATCGAACACGACACGGACCTCCCACCGTCGCTGCCGCCTGGGGCGCTCGTGGTCATGGCAGCTGGTGACGATGGCGACAGCGGGCTCGGGGAGGCGATCGGCCGGTACGCGGCGGCGCTCGATCGTGGCGACGATCGGGCCGAGGCCTATGCCGCCTTCGCCGCCGCCGGGTCCTCTGCCTAGCGCGAGACATGGCGGGCGCGCCGCCGGGCCGGCGCCTCCGGTCTCCGGGCCGGCGCCGGACCGGTCAGACCGCGTCGACCCCGCGCCAGACCGGTCAGACCGCGTCGACCCCGCGCCGGACCGGGTCGATGACAACGGGGCCTTCCCGCCGACGGCCGGTCTGTCCCGCCAGCCAGGCCATCGCGAACCCGGCGGCCGAACCTGCCAGGACGGCCAGGCTGATGACAGCGATGAGCGGCAGCCCGCCGACGCCCTCCAGCGTCTGGATCCTGGCCGCCAGCCGGTCGCGCTCGGCGACGAGGGCGCCGCTCTGCGCCTCGAGACGGTCGATGCTGGCGGCGTAACCGTCGTCCTGTCGCTGCAGTCGCCCGACCTCGGTCCCGATCCGCGCGTCCATCGTGCTCGTGAGCTCGAGCTTCGTCCGATCGATCGCCGCCAGCAGCGACGACGGATCGAACGGCGGAAGGCCGCCGCTGGCGGTGAGGACCGTGATCCGCACCGGAACCTGCTCGCTGGCGAGGCTCCCGAGGGTGACCTGCCAGCTCCAGTAGCCCGCATGGGGCAGCGTCGCGCTGGCGACGAAGTGACCATCGCTCCGGTCGTTGGCAGCCGCCACGTCGAAGGAGTCGCCGGTAGCCGCATCCGTGAACCGGACCGTGGCCGTTTCCCAGGGAGCGGGCGTCACACCGTGCTGCAGCACCGTGAACCCGATCTCGGTCGGTGTGCCCTCGCGCGACGTCGACGTCTGGGCGTCGGGCTTGATGTCGGCCCAGCCGCCGGCCAGCACCGGGACGGCCAGCACGAGCAGCATCGCGAGCGCGCTGAGAGATGCGGCGATCCGACGGTTCATCGCATGGCTCCTTCCGGTAGCGGGCGTTCGAGGTCGAGGACCTTCCGTCCCCTCCTACACCGGCCGCACTCGATCCGTTCCCGGTGCCAGTCGACCGGTCGAGCGCGTCGTCCGCGCGCTAGAAGCCCAGCGTGGGGGCGACCGGGGCCGCGCCCTCGACCTCGGGCTCCGGCAGCGTGATCGGCTCGATCAGCTCCGGTCCGTCGCGACGGACGTCGTTCACGAACCGTTCGACCGGGTGGATCCGCACCTCGACCTCGTCGGTCGGCTGGAGCATC
>DASSII010000089.1:0-2112 GCA_035692005.1 Candidatus Limnocylindrales bacterium
TGGCGGAACGTGTTGGACAGCACGGCGTGGCCGACCCACTTGCCCGGCACCCGATGGACCAGGGCGGCCATCGCGCTGAGTGCCTCGAAGCTGCGGCCGTGGCGCTCCTGCGAGACGTCGCTGAGGTGGTCGTTCATCCAGACGGAATCGAACACCTCATGCTCCCCGATCCTCGCCCAGGCGCCATCGAGCGTCGGCCAGTCGACCGCCTGGGGCGAGGTCTTGATCCCGATCGGGATGCGACGGCTCACGACGCCCGTCAGCGGGCGCCCCGATCCGCCGTCGGGCTGCCCGCCAGGTTGGCCGTCATGCGCGATCCGGTCGTGACAGCACCCCCCGACGCCGAGCCGACGAGCGCCGCGTACTTGGCGAGGACGCCGGTCGGGTAGTTTGGCGGACGAGGGGCCCAGGCGCGGAGGCGCCGCTCGATCTCGTCGGCCGGGACCGCGAGGTCCAGCACCCGCCGGTCGACGTCGATGACGATCTCGTCGCCCTCCTCGACGATCGCGATCGGACCGCCGAGCGCGGCCTCCGGCGCGATGTGGCCGATCATCAGCCCGTGCGTGCCACCGGAGAACCGGCCGTCGGTGATGAGCGCCACGCTGTCGCCCAAGCCCTCGCCGACGAGGGCGCCGGTCACGCTGAGCATCTCCTGCATCCCGGGCCCCCCGACCGGCCCTTCCCAGCGAATCACGACGACGTCGCCGGGAACGATGCGCCGCTCCTTGACCGCCTCGAAGCAGGCCGTCTCGGAGTCGAAGACGCGCGCCGGGCCACGGTGCTGCTTGCGTTCGTGGCCGGCCAGTTTGACGACGCAGCCCTCCGGGGCGAGGCTGCCGTGCAGGATCGCGAGGCCGCCGGTCGCCTTCAGCGGGGTCTCGATCGGGACGATCACCTTCTGTCCGTCGGTCTCTTTCGCCGCCGCCGCGATCTGGGCGATCGTTCGACCGTCGACGGTCGGGGCGTCGCCGTGGAGCAGCCCGTCGCGCTTCAGAAGCTCGCGCATGACGAGTTCCATCCCGCCCGCGTCGTACAGGTCGGACGCGGTGTATCGACCGCCCGGATGCATGTCGGCGATGAGCGGGGTCCGATCGGCGATGGCGCCGAACGCATCGATGTCGAGCGGGACGCCGAATTCGTGCGCGATGGCGAGCAGGTGCAGCACGCCGTTGGTCGACCCGCCGGTCGCGGCCACCGACGCGATGCCGTTCTCGAGGGAGTCGCGCGTGACGAACGTGGACGGCCGAACGTCCCGGCGGACGAGGTCCATCACCAGCTCGCCGGTCTTGCGGGCGGCCTCGTCCTTGGCGGGGTCCTCGGCCGGGATCCCGTTGAGGCCGGCCGGCGAGAGGCCCAGGAACTCCAATACGGTCGACATGGTGTTCGCCGTGTACTGGCCGCCGCATGCGCCGGGACCGGGGCAGGCGACCTGCTCGACCTCGTAAAGCTCGTCGAGGGTGATCTTGCCCGCCCGATAGGCGCCGATGGCCTCGAACACCGTCACGACGGTGGCGTTGCGGACGCCCTTGTACGTGCCCGGATAGATCGTGCCGTTGTAGAGGATCACGCCGGGTCGGTCGAGGCGGCCGAGCGCCATCGCCGCCCCGGGGATGGTCTTGTCGCAGCCGACCAGGCAGACCACGCCATCGAGGAGGTGGCCGCGCACGACGAGCTCGATCGAGTCGGCCACGACCTCGCGACTCACGAGCGACGCCTTCATCCCCTCGGTGCCCATGGAGACGCCGTCACTCACGGAGATCGTGTTGAACTCCATGGGCGTGCCACCGGCCGCGCGGATCCCGTCCTTGACGTGCTCGGCCAGGCGCCGCTGGTTGTAGTTGCACGGCATGGTCTCGATCCAGGTCGTGCCCACGCCGACGAGCGGCTTCGCGAGATCCTCGTCGGTGAAGCCGATGGCCTTGAGCATCGCGCGCGCACCGGCGCGGTCCGGGCCATCGGTCAGGCCGGCGGAGTGGCGCTTGGCGGGGTCACTCGGCTGGTCGTAGGGATGACTGGGCTGCTCGGGCATCGGACGTCTGGGTCTCCGGCTGGCTGGGCGGCATCGAACGAGGCGGGCCGGCGTCGCCCGACGCGTGGCCCGACAGGCGCCCA
>DASSII010000090.1:0-75700 GCA_035692005.1 Candidatus Limnocylindrales bacterium
GATCGTGTCGCGGATGAGCTGTCGATAGCTCGCCCCATCCTCGTCGCGAAACATGTGCATGAAGGCACTGTTGTAGACGCGGTGCATGCCGAGCGTCCGGACGAAGTAGCCCTCGAGCATCCAGAACGCCTCCGCCAACAGGAGCGTGTCAGGGACCTCGGCGGCGACCCGGTCGACGACCTCGCGCCAGAACTCGACCGGCATCCGCGCGTCGAATTCTGCGGTGGGCATCGCATGCTCGGCCCGCGACGGGATGCCGTCGCCGGATCCGGGCTCGGGCCACCACAGCCGTCGGATGTGCCGCTTGGCGAGCACCATCGCGGCATCGAAGCGGATGACCGGGAAGCGCCGCGCGACGTCGATGATCACCCGGATGACGTGCTCGCGGACCTCGGGCTTGAGGAAATCGAGCTGGGCGGTGTCATTCCACGGAAAGCTCGTGCCGTCGTTGCCGTGATACACAAAGCGCTCGTCGCCGCTTTCCCGGTCGACCCGCTGGAAGACCACCGCGGCGTCGCTGTCGTCCCAGTAGTGATCCTCGAGCACGATGGCGACGCGATCGTCGGACGACAGGTCGGGTCCGTCGAATCGATAGGCCGGATAGGGCGACTCGGGCAGGGTCAGGAACCAGTCCGGATGGTCGACCACCCAGCGCGAGTCGATGCCCATGTGGTTGGGGACCATGTCGCTTGCGAGGCGGATGCCGCGCGCTGCGGCCCGATCGCGCAGATCGGCATGGGCGTCCTCGCCGCCCAGGTCGTCGGCGATGCGGTAGTCGTCGAGCGAGTAGGCGGACGCGACTGCATCGGGGTTGCCGCGCATCCGCTTGATCCGCTCGGACGCCGCTGAGCGCTGCCACAGGCCGATCAGCCACAACCCGGTCACACCCCAGCCGGCGAGGCGGTCGAGCTCCTCGTCCGGGATGGCATCGAGCGTGCGGATCTCGCGTCGATGCCGGCGCGACAGCTGATCGAGCCAGACGTACGTGCTCTTGGCCATGAGCACGACGCGCGGCATCCAGGCCGAGTCGGTCGAGAACGCCTCCGGTTCCTCAGCCAGAGTCCGGAACACGGGCGGTCGAGCGGGTCGTTGGGCGCCGCCACCGCCGACAGCGCCACCGCCGAAGCGCAGGTGCAGCGCACGCTCTTCCTCGCGCAGCACGCCGACCGCGACATCGAGCCGGCCGAGGAGGCTGTCGAGATCTGCGCCGAGGAGCGCGCTCCAGCGCTGTCGCACGTAGCCCAGCTGACCCACGAGTGAGGTGGGAGCGTGGCGGGCCGGGGCGCGCAGCAGCTCCAGCAGGCTCATCGGGATGCCGTCCGGGGCGAGGCCGGCGTCATCGCTGAAGGCGTGCTCGAGCCCGGCCACGACCGCCCCGTAGGCCGGGTCGTCGGCAAGGACCCGGTCGTCGACGAGCTCGCGCAGTGGTCCCAGGGCGGGATTCTCGTTGCTGATCCGGGTCAGCAGCAGCTCCTCGAGGCGACCCGCAGGCGGGTCGACCGCCGCGCCCGGACCCGGGTACGCCACGGCAAACCGGTCGAGCACGTCATCGACCACATCGCCCAGCGTCGCGCGCAGGCCGTCGAGTGCGGCCGCCATCGAGGGTCCCGTCGCACGGGCATCCTGGCGGGCGACGAGCAGATGGCCGATCTCGTGGAGCAGGCCGAGGGCGGCGATCTCCCCGGCGGCCACCGATGGCGCGCCCGGCGGGCGGGCGTCGTTCATGCGCTCGGCCAGCCGTCGGACGGCCGCGAGGTCGGCGGTCACGAGGTCCCCGCGCGCGCTGAGCAGGACGTCGTCGATGGCGTACCGCTCGCGCGCCGTGCGGCGTACGTGGAAGACCCGCATCGTCGAAGGATGGCACGCGCTCGACGCGCGCGGGGATCGGGTCAGCCGGCGGCGACGCTGTCGCTGGGCCGCGTCGCTGCGACGTGCTCGATCGCCCGGCGCAGCAGCTCCAGGCCGGACGGGTCGAACTCGTAGGACCACGGCCGGATCCGGTCGGGTCTGCGGAACCGCCGGTCGAGTCCGGCGGCCATCGCCTCGCGCGACACGAGGATGAGGTCCGCCCGGTCGTCGACCGTCTGCAGCTGGTCCGGCTCGCCCAGGGGCGCGGTGACGATGTCGATCCCGGTCGCGCCCGACTGGCGGAGCGTCTCGAGCATGTTGGCGGCGCCGCGCTCGCTGCCGCACACCAGCCCGACCGTCGAACCGGTCGGCAAGCCCGCCACTTCGTGGACGAGCTCCAGGTAGCCGGGGCCGACGAGCATCGCCACGACCGGCAGCCGGCCGCCCGCCAGCGCCTGGCACTCGTCGGCGTGGAACGTGGTCGTCGCCACGAGGTCGTAGTGGAACCGGTCCAGCCGCTCCGGCAGGTCGTCGATGAGTGTCCCCTCGACCTCGATGAGGTCCGGGAATGCGTCGACCAGTCGCTCGGCGTCGTACCCGGCGTCGGCGCTGGTGCATTCGGCGAACAGGACGTGGACGCGCGGGCCGGGGCGTTTGCGCTCGGTCGCCGCCGCGAACGCGGCCGCGGCGACCTCGTCGGCCGTGAACCCGGCATGCGCCGCCCGGCGGAGCATCTCGGCGACGACGCCGGCGAGTGCCTCGGCGCCACGTCGTTGCGGCGGTCCCGGCGCGACGTGGGTGCCGGCGCCGTGCCGGCTTGTCACGTAGCCCGCGTCGGCCAGTCGGCGATAGACGGCGCGGATGGTATTCGGGTTGACCCGCAGCGCGGCCCCGAGCTCGCGGACCGGGGCCAGGCGAGCGCCCGGCAACAGCCGACCCGAATCGATCTGGTAGGCGAGTTGCCAGTAGATCTGGGTGGAGATCGGGACGTCCGAGTCGCGCTCGACGTCGAGGCTGCCGCCCGCGACCTCGGACGGAGCGGCGACTGGGACCAATTCATCCATTGACATAGTCAAGTAGTCCAAATAGACTCGTACTTGGCCTAATCAACTATAGCAACAAGGTAGGTGCCCGCATGGTCGGGTTGATCATCCTCGCGATCCTGGCCGCGGCGTTCGCGGTCCTCGACATCGCCGCGCTCCGTTGGGGCGCCGACTCACGCCCGCTCGACCTCGATGGTCGCCGGACGGCTCCGCTCGGGACCCGCCCGATCGCCTGAGCCGCTGGCCGCGAGCCGGCCCACACACCTGTTCTTCCTCCCCTCCTCAGCCCGTGGCGCGCAGGCCGCGGGCTGACGGATTCCCGGGGATCCGTGCGGTCAGGCGCCGCGCCGCTCGCCGACGATCGCCAGGGCCGCATCCAGCAGCGACCCGCCGTCCCGGCGACCAGGTCCCCGGATGGTCGCAAGGTCGGCGTCGAGCCGTGCCTCCAACGCGCTGCCTGCGACGCGGTCGATCAGGCGCGCCGCCCGGGTCGCCGAGCGCAGGGCGCCGTACGTCTCCGGGCGATCCGGCTGCTCCCAGAACCAGGCACACGACGCGAACATCGCCAGACGCCAGCGCTGGGCGTGCAGGACCGCCGTGAACGTCGTCGCGTCCTCGTCCCCGGCGCGCGCATCGAGACGCTCCGCGGCGAACTCGACGTCCGTCCGGGATCCGATCACCACGTCGACGTAGTCGTCCCGGGTCTGCCACGGATCGGGCGCGCCGGGAAGCTCGCGGAAGAGTCGCTCGGTGAGCGCGTCGATGCCGCCCGCCAGCCGCTCCAGGGCGATCCGCAGCGGCACCTTCCAGTCGCCGTCCGGCACGCATCCGCAGCTGGCCGCCCAGCGGGTGACCCCGTGGTGACAGCTCCACGACGTGCGTTCCTGCAGACGGCCAGCCGGCAGTCCGCGTGCCGACGCCTGCGCGATCGCCGCGGTCAGCGACGGCCGCTCGAACGGCCGATCCGACGGTGCCGTCGTGCCGACCAGCCGGGCGAGGAAATGCTCGCGCAGGGGCTGGTGATGACCGTACAGCTCGCCGTCGCTGGCGATGACCACCAGCGGGTCGGCCCCGTCGAGATCCGCGGGTGACTCGGCGAAGCGGGGCACGATCCGCTCAGCCACGAAGCGGTCGGCATCGACCGTCGCCGCCGGTTCGAACGAGACCGCCGCCGACAGGAGACCGTCGTAGATGGCCGCCACGATCGAGCGTCCGGCGCCCAGGTCCAGGCGCACGGGTCGTCGGGTGTCCGGATGGCCGGCGACCTGCCACGGTGCCAGGATCGTGTGCTCGATCCCTTCGGCGGCGAGCATGCGCAGCGTGTCGAGATCGACCGCCGTCTCGGGCAGCCACATGCCGACCGGCCGGCGACCGAAGCGCAGCTCGAAGTCGCGCAGGCCCCAGCGGATCTCGGTGCGTCGGTCGGCGGCCGACGCCAGCGGCAGGATGGTGTGATGGAACGGCTGGGCCATCCCGTTGGTGCCACGGTCGCCATCGACGAAACCGCCGTAGGCGACCCGGTCGCCGTCGTCCGAGTCGAGCCAGCCAGCCAGCGTCGGCCCGACGTCCCACGACATCGCCGCGAGATTGCCCGCCACGGCGTTGGGCCGGTAGCAGTCCGCGCTGATGCGCTCGTTCCAATCGCGCGCCGGCGAGGCGGTCGGGTCGAGCGGCATCCGACCCGTGAACGGATCGAGCCGGGGCGGCTGGTAGAAATGTCCGTGGACGACGAGCGCCGCTGGGCTCACGCGTGGGGCTCGCCGCTAGCGTCGTCCGCGCGGTCCCGGGTCGTGGCCACGACATGGGTGATCGTCCGATCCCATCGCTCGCCCGGCCCGATCCGCGCTGGCCACGACAGGAGCAGTCCGGAGCCCTGGTAGACCCGCTCGAAGCCGTCCTCCGAATTCGATACCGTCTCGATCGGGGCCCACCACGCGTCCGCGTCGCTCGTCGTCGTGGTGACGGAGATGCCGATGTAGTCGTTGCCCTGGGCGATGGTCGAGATCGCCTCGGCGACCCCGCTGGTGTCGTGGCCGCGGCGCTCACCCCGGACGTCCCACCAGGCGGCGGGATTGCCTCCGCCACCGAGCATCGTCATGGACCACTCGACGCCGAACCGTGCGTCCACCGGCGGTCCGGCGCGATGCTCGAGGGCCACCTCCAGGGTCAGGGTCGGCGCGCGTCGGTTGCCGCCGAGCGTCAGCGTCTTGGTCATCGACACGGTCGCACCGGCGACCGTCGCGTCGCGCCTGGCCACGACGAGGCCCGGCCGCAGCTCGACCAGCGAGAACGCGCCATCAACGGCGTCTCCGAGCTCGGGGGCCCGGGCCATCGCCCAGTCGGACGCGGTGGCGTCGAGCGGCAGGAACCGGATCAGGCCGGAGCGCCGCTCATAGGCGTCGTACACGAGATGATCGACGAGGCCCGGTTCCTTGACCCGGAATGCGTCGTGGATGCTGGCCGGCGCATCGGGATCCGCGACCGGACCGGGATCGGTCGGCTCGCCGGCCCGGGCCCGCAGTGCCTCGTGGTAGGCCTCCGGACGGCGACGCATGACGGCGGTCAGCGCATGGCGCACCGGTCGGATGTCCCAGTCGCCGATCCCCGCGCCGTTGTCGAGGTCGACGGTCACCACCTGCCCCTCGGCCGCCAGCCGGATCTCGTCGACACCGTCCATGTCGAGATCGCGCAGCTCCGCGGCGACCAGGCCCTGCGCCGCGGTGTCGGACAGGTCCTCCGCCGCGATCAGGTGTTCGTGCGTGGCCAGCCGCATGTGGCTGATGTAGATGCCCCCGAACAGTCCGTGCCAGTAGCAGTCGTTCGACTGACCCTGGTACAAGTGATCGAGGGCGCGCTCGCGTGCCGGGCCCGCCGCCATCGCATCGACCATCGCCGACACCCGCAGCATCTGCTTGTGGAGGTCGTTGACCTCGCGGTACTTGACCTGGAAGTTGCGCCAGAAGGCGCCGCGCAGCCAGCGCGCCTCGGGTCGGCGATCGGCCAGGGCCCGGTGCAGGACCTCGGAGAAGACGACGCTCTCGGCGGGCGGCAACGCCCACTCGCCCATCTCGGCGTACGATCCGGTCGGCACGTACACCCGCCCGATCGGCGGGTGCGCCGCGAGCCAGTCTGATGGCGTCGTCGTGGTCAGCCAGTCGGCGTTCGCCTCGAGCGCCTCGAAGAAGCGCTCGACCCAGCGACCCTTGCCCCAGCAGTGCTCCCAGGTCGTCGGCCACGCCCCGAACTTCTCACCGTCATCGCCCATCATCCCGACCCGCTCGCCGCCGTCGGTGGCGTGTGCCTGGAGGTAGTCGATGACCTCGTCGACGTCCCGGAACGGGATGCGATAGCGCAGCCCCTGTTCGGTCCCGAAGACCCGCAGGATGTGCCCCTGGTCCTCGGTCGTGTACGGGCCCCACAGGTCGTCCTCGGGGATGGCCGCGGCCCGGAAGTGGGCGTCATCGAGGATCGTCCAGGCGTAGCCGGTCGTCGCCAGTGACGTCGGCAGGTCCGGCTCCCAGACCCGCTCCGCCAGCCACGCGCCGCGCGGTCGGCGACCGAACCGCGCGCTCAGTTCGTCGGTCATCCGCCGCAGCTGGCCGATCCGATCGCGCTCGGGCAGTGACGCGAGGACCGGCTCGTAGAAGCCACCGCCGAGGATCTCGACCTGGCCGCGCTCGACGAGATCGCGTAACCGTTCGACGAATGCCGGCTGGGCATCGATCAGCCAGCGCAGGAGCGGGCCGGAGTAATGGAGCGACAGGCGCACGCCGGGATGGCGCTCGAGGGCATCGACCATCGGCGCGTAGGCACGTTCGAAGACCTCGGCCAGGACCCAGCCGAAGTTGCCGACCGGTTGGTGGTTATGGAGCGCGAGGGCCAGCGATATCCGGGGCGGCACGCTACCCGGCTTCCGTCACGGCCGGTCGGCTGACGGGGACGGGCACCTCGATGCCGGCAGCCGGCAGGTACAGCAGCTCCGTGTACTCCTGCAGCATCCGCGTCGTGGAGAACCGCCACAGCGAGCTGGCCATCGCGCGGCGCATCGTGGCCACCCAGTTGGTCGGCACGCCGGCCGCATCGCGGTCGTAGTAGGCCGGGACGAGATCCTCCTCCAGCAGCCGGTACAGATCGTGGGCGTCGGACCAGTCCTGGGCGGCCTCGTCGGGATCCTGCTCGCGCCCGCCGATGGCCCAGCCGTTGTCGCCCTCGTAGCCCTCGTCCCACCAGCCGTCGAGCACGCTGATGTTTGGCACGCCGTTCTGGGCCGCCTTCATGCCGGACGTGCCGGACGCCTCGAGCGGACGGCGCGGGTTGTTGAGCCAGGCGTCGACGCCCTGCACGAGGAAGCGCCCGACCCGCATGTTGTAGTCCTCGAGGATGAAGACCCGGCCGCGGAATTGCGATGAGCGCGAGTACTGGAAGATCTCCTGGATGACCTTCTGGCCGGGCCGGTCGGCCGGGTGGGCCTTCCCGGCGAAGATCACCTGGACCGGCCGATCGGCATCCCACAGCAGCTTGGCCAGTCGGTCGAGGTCGGTGAACAGCAGGCCGGCCCGCTTGTAGGTCGCGAACCGGCGGGCGAAGCCGATGGTCAGGATGGCCGGGTCGAGCGCTTCCTCGACCTCGCGCAGGACGGTCGGCGCCTCACCGTGGCGCGCCAGCTGCGCACGCAACCGACTGTGGGCGAACAGCGTCAGCTCGCGCTTCTGGCGCAGGTGCGCGCTCCACAATTCGTCGGCGGGGATGCCGTCGAGGCGCTCCCAGAAGCGATCCTGGCGGACGCCCGCGTCGAGGCTGAACAGGTCCGCGTCGAGGTCGCTGGCGATCAGCTCGACCACCGGCGCGCCGACCCACGACGGTCCATGGACGCCGTTGGTGATCGCCAGGATGTGGTGGTCGATGACCGCGTCCCAGGTGCCGTTCGCGGTGTGGGCGTGGAGCTTGCTGACCGCGTTCGCGCCGTTGGTCAACCGCAGGCTGAAGGCGGTCATGTCGAACTGGCTGTGGTCGCCGTCGGTGCCGAGACCGAGGGCCAGCACGTCCTCGACCGGGACGCCGCCGCCGTCGAGCAGCGGGCCCGCGACGCGTCGGACGAGGTCCGTGTCGAACCGCTCGTTGCCGGCCGACACCGGCGTGTGGATGGTGAACACGCTGTTGGCCCGGACACGCGCCCAGGCGTCCTCGAGCGCCGCGCCGTCGGCGACGAACTCGCGCGCCCGTTCGGCCAGCAGGAACGCCGAATGGCCTTCGTTGAGGTGCCACACCGCGGGCGCCAGGCCCAACGCTCGGAGGGCGCGGACGCCACCGATGCCGAGCACGAGCTCCTGGTGCAGCCGCATCTCGCGTCCGCGGACATACAGGATGTTGGTGATCGGTCGGTCCTCGACGGCATTCTCCGGGACGTCCGTGTCGAGCAGCAGGACCGGCACGCGCCCGACCTGCACGAGCCAGACGGCGATCGACAGGTCGCGCCCGGGCAGCTCGACGCTGATGGTCAGCGGCAGGCCGTGCTCGTCCTGCACGCGGGCGAGCGGCAGGCGCGTCAGGTCGTAGTCGGGATAGGCGTGCTCCTGGTGTCCGTCCGCGTCGATCGTCTGGCGGAAATAGCCCTTGCGATACAGCAGGCCGACGCCCACGAACGGCAGGGCCATATCGCTGGCCGACTTCATGTGGTCGCCCGCCAGCACCCCCAGGCCACCGGAGTAGATGCCGAGCGATTCGTGGACGCCGTATTCGGCGCAGAAGTAGGCGATCGGGCCACCGAGCTGGCCGCCGTACTTGCGCCGGAACCAGTGGTCCGATCCATCGCCCATGTACTTGTCGAAGTCGGTCAGGACGTCGTGGTATTCGGCCAGGAACTTTTCGTCGTCCAGCAGGCGAGACCAGTCGGTCGGGCCGCTGATGACCGGCACCGGGTTGCGGTAGCGGTTCCACGCGTGGCGATCGATGAGGCTCCACAGGTTGCGGGTCCGCGGACTCCAGGCCCAGTGGAGGTTGTAGGCGAGCCGGCGGAGGCCCTCCAGCCGTGGCGGCAGTGCGAAGGTCGCGGCCGGGATGGACGGGATCGAGACGGGGTCCATGCGCGCGCATCATAGCCGCTCGCCATCGACGCGTGAACCGGTTTAGTCGACCGAGTCGTGCGCGGCTTGCCATGGCCCGCGGCCGACTACCATGGCGCGATGGGATTGCGCGTCGCCTTCCTTGCCGCCGAGTGCGAGCCGTGGGCGAAGACCGGTGGCCTGGCCGACGTGACCGACGCGCTCGCCCGGGCCCTGGGTCGATCGGCGGACCACGCCGTCGACCGCGTCGACGTCTTCCTGCCGCGCTACCGCAGCGTGCCCGATCCCGATCCGGCGACGGTCCTGGCTGAGACCAGGCTGGCGGTTCCCGACCCACGCGCCCGGGACGGCAGCTCGGACGTGACGGTCGTCGACGTCGCCGCCGACGGCTATCGGCTGCGGCTCATCGATCATCCGCCCGCGTTCGACCGGGCCGGCTTCTACGGCGACGGGGCCGGGGACTACCCCGATAACGCGTGGCGGTTCGGGTTGTACTGCCGGGCGGCCCTCGAGGCGCTGCGTTCGGACGGCGATCGGGTGGACGTCCTCCACCTGCACGACTGGCATGCCGGCCCGACGGCCGTCTTCCGCGCGCTCCGCTACGCCGACGATCCCATCGTGTCCCGGGCGGCCATCGTGACCACGCTGCACAACCTCGCCTACCACGGCTGGACCCCGAACTCGGCGCTGGCCCAGCTGGGGCTGCAGCCGGGCGACGCGGCCGTGGGTCAGAACGCCGACGGCATCGACCTGCTGGCGGCCGCGATCGGCGGCGCGGAGATCGTCAACACCGTGTCGCCGACCTTCGCGCGGGAGGCGCTCACGCCGGACTTCGGGATGGGGCTCGACGGCCTGCTGCGGTCGCGCGGCGACCGCTTCATCGGCATCCTCAACGGGCTCGATACCGGCGTGTGGGATCCAGCCACGGATCGGGATCTGGCCGCGCCCTACGGCCGGACCGACCTCGCCGGCAAGGCCCGATGCCGGGCGGACCTGCTCGAGCGCGTCGGGTTCGCAGCCGACGACGACGGTCCGGTGATCGGCATGATCGGGCGGCTCGATCCGCAGAAGGGATTCGACCTGCTCGCCGATGCGGCGCCCCGGCTGACCGAACGTGGGGCTCGGCTCATCGTGCAGGGATCCGGGCATCCGTCGCTGGCCGACCCGTTCCGGGCGCTGGCCCAGGCATCGCCCGACCGGATCGCGTTCATCGAGCGGTTCGACCGCGCCATGGCCCGTCGGATCTACGCCGGCGCCGACTTGTTCGCGATGCCCTCGCGGTTCGAGCCCTGCGGCCAGGGGCAGATGATCGCGCTGCGCTACGGAACGCCGCCGATCGTGCATCGGACCGGCGGACTGGCCGACACGGTGATCGACGCCACCGAGCGGCCGGGGGAGGGGACCGGCTTCGTGTTCGACGAGCCGTCGCCGGCGGCCCTCTTCGCCGCGTGCGAGCGCGCCTTCGCCCTGCGGGCGGCGGGTGGGCGTGCGTGGGACGACCTGGTCGATCGCGCGATGGCGGTGGATCTCGACTGGACGACCGGATCGGCGCCGCGCTATCTCGAGGCCTACCGCCGGGCGATCCGGCTGCGTCGGGAGACCGTGGAGGCAGCGGCCGACTAGGTCTGGCGGGCGGTGCCTGCCTCCAGGGCGCGCAGCAGCGCGGCAGTGGTCTCGACGGGGTGGGTGCGTTGGGGGGAGTGGGGGGCTCCGACGATCGTCGTGACGTGGCCGGTGCCGATGACTCGCTCGAAGGCGGGCAGGACCGCGTCGGGAAGATAGCCGCCGGTCGCAGGGTCCCCGCGCACGATCCAGACGTCGATCCCGGCGGCCCCGGGATCCTGCAGGTCGGCCAGTCCGCCATCCCAGTCGCCGTTGTCGAGCAGCACCGACCGGGCGGCGGCCTCGTCGAGCTGGACCAGTGCCTGGGCCTTGGCGCGAACGTCGCCGTCCGCCCACGTCGGCATGGTCGCCTGGACCGCGGCGATCGCCTCGTCCAGGTCCGCGTACGTGCGTTCGGTGGGCTCCTCGACCTGGGCGGCCATGAACGCGTGGGGCAGCGACGGCGGATCGAGCAGCACGATGGTCGCCGGGCGAAGGCCCTGGCTCGGCAGGGCGGCCGCGGTGACCGCCCCCCAGCTGTGACCGACGACCTGGAGATCATCGCGCTCGAGCCCTGCGGTACGCCCGAAGGCGACCACGTCCGCGGCGTTGTCGCGGAAGCGATGATGGCCCTGCCAGTGCCCCGTCCGGCCATGGCCGGGCAGGTCGACCGCAACGACATATCGTCCGCTGGCGGCGAGCGCCGGGCCGATCCGCCACCAGATCGCCGCGGACGAGGTCACGCCGTGGATCATCAGCAGCGGCCGCGCCGCCGGGTCGCCCCACTCCAGGGCGGACCACGGGATGCCGGCCGCCGCAACCGTGCTGCGGCGGCCCTCGCTCGGCCTGTCCAGCGCAGCGGCGACAGGCGCGGGAAGTGCGGGCGCGGTCATCCGCGGACCGTAGCAGGAAGGCGAGCGCATCGTGGCGGCCGCGCCGGGTAGAATCCCGGCTCACCGTCGCCGCTCCCGGAGGGACCGCAGGGCCATGGCCAACCAGTTCGTCGTCCAGCTGAAGAACGAGCCCGGCGCGATGGCCAGCCTGGCGGAGGCCATCGCCGCGCGCGGCATCGACCTGCGCGCCATCGGCGGTGGCAGCATCGGCGACTCGGGCCACGTGATCATGACCACCGCCGACGACGCGGCCACCAAGGCGGTGCTCGATGAGCTCGGTTACGTGTACATCGAGGGCGAATCGCTCGTGACCGAGGTCGACGACCGGCCGGGCGGGATGGCCCGGCTGTCGCGCGAGCTGGCCGACGCGGGCGTCAACATCTATGGCCACCTGTTCCTCGGTCGCTGGGGCGACCGGGCGATGTTCGCCTTCGTGGTCGACCAGCCGGACGTGGCGCGCCCGATCCTCGAGCGCAAGGGCTGACCCCGGTCGTCGAGGCCGATCCGTCGCCCGGCGGCGGCCGTTTCGCCGTCTAGCGGTCGACCTCATCGAGCATCCGCAGCAGGGTCGTCGTCGTCCGCCAGTTCCGGATCGTCATCTCCTGGTAGACCGGCAGCCCGATCACCCTGGGCAGCGCGCTCTGCGTGGCACGTGCTGTGAGCCGCTCGAAGTAGACGACCCCATCGCCGGCGGCGACCCGGTCGACCCCGTCCCGTGGCTTGAGCTGCGCGACGACGTCCGTCGCGGTCGTCGGCCCCCGCAGGAACAGCACATCCGAACGGTATTCGTCGGGATGCGCCCCGAACCGCCGGGGCGCTTGCGTCACCGTACGCCGCAGCTCGGCGTGGCTGCGCAGGACGATCCGTGCCTCGTGCTCGAAGCGGTCCGTGACGGCCGCCTCGATGCGCTTGACCCACGAGGCCTCCGAGCGCCGGCCCCCATCGAACAGCACGTTGCCGCTCTGGATGTAGGTGCGTACATCGCTCGCGCCGAGCGCCTCGATCGACGCCCGAAGCTCGGCCATCGGGACCTTGCGGTTCCCGCCGACGTTGATCCCGCGCAGCAGCGCGACGTACCGGGTCATCGCGCCAAGGGTAGCGAATGCGGACCGCCCCCCATACTCGTGCCATGCGCATCCTGATCGTCGGCGCCAGCGGCTACATCGGCGGCCGGCTGGTGACCGCGCTGCTGCGCCGCCCCGACGACCTGCGGCTTGCCGGGCGGGATCCGCGGTCACTGCAGGAGCGCTTCCCGGCGATCGAGGTCGTCGGTGCCGATCTGCTCGAGCCCTCCACGCTCGGCCCGGCGCTCGTTGACGTCGATGTCGCGTATTACCTCGCCCATTCGATGGGCGGCGGCGAGGCCGGATTCGCCGAGCGGGACCTTCGCGCTGCCCGATCGTTCGCTGCGGCTGCTGCGGCGGCGGGCGTGCAGCGGATCATCTACCTGGGTGGTCTCGGGGACGATGCGACCGACCTGTCGCATCATCTGGCCAGCCGTCATGACGTCGGCGCCGAGCTCGCCCGGCATGGCATCCCGGTGACGGAGTTCCGGGCCGCCATCGTCATCGGCTCGGGCAGCGCGTCGTTCGAGATCCTGCGTCACCTGACCGAGCGACTGCCGGTGATGATCACCCCTCGCTGGGTGGCCACGCGCTGTCAGCCCATCGCCATCAGCGATGTCGTGTCCTACCTCGTCGACGCCCTGGACCACCCGGAGGTGGCCGGCGTCGTCGAGATCGGCGGGCCAGACGTCCTGTCGTACGGCGAGATGATGCTCGGCTATGCCCGACTGCGGGGGCTGCGCCGGCTGATGATCCCCGTCCCCGTCCTCACGCCCAAGCTGAGCTCGTACTGGGTCAACCTCGTGTCGCCGGTGCCGGCGCGGATCGCCCGGCCGCTGATCGAGGGGTTGCGCAATGAGGTCATCGTCCGCGACCCGGAGCCGGCGAAGGCCTTCTCCGTCGAGCCAGTGCCCTACGACGAGGCGCTCGCGCTGGCGATGGGTCGATCCACCGAGGATGAGGTGGAATCGACCTGGTTCGACACCTTCAGCGCACGAAACCGGCAGCGGCTCGACGCTCTTGGATCGCAGGAGGGGATGATCGTGGACCGTCGGGTTCGACGGATCGCCGCGACGCCCGATCGAGTGTTTGCGGCGGTCGAGCGCGTTGGGGGCGCATCGGGCTGGCCCTACGCCAACCTGCTGTGGCGGATCCGCGGGCTGGCCGACCGACTGGTCGGCGGCGTCGGGATGCGGCTCGGTCGGCGCGACCAGAACCGCTTGCGCGTCGGGGATGCGCTTGATTTCTGGCGAGTCGAGGACATCCGGCGGCCGACGTTACTGCGCCTTCGGGCCGAGATGAAGCTTCCGGGTCGTGCCTGGCTCCAATACGAGGTCATGCCCGACGAGGCTGGCAGCCGTCTCGTCCAGACGGCGTTCTTCGAACCGAAGGGCGTTCCCGGACTGGCCTACTGGTATCTCCTGTATCCGGCGCACGCCCTGATCTTCCGCGGGATGCTCCGCAGGCTCGCGCCGCGCGAGCCTGCCCGATAGCGGGCTGAGCGCTAAGCCGGGGGTGGCGATCTGGCCGCAGACCTCGTCTCAGGCGAGGACTTCGGCGGCGGATGGTTCGCGAGCGCCCGACGGCTGGCGGATGATGGCCAGGATCGCTCCCAGGACGATGATCGCCCCGATC
Source organism: Candidatus Limnocylindrales bacterium (assembly GCA_035692005.1). Classification (GTDB taxonomy): domain Bacteria; phylum Chloroflexota; class Limnocylindria; order Limnocylindrales; family CSP1-4; genus SPCO01. The sequence continues at coordinate 14,148 of DASSII010000090.1, forward strand.
CACTGGCGCGGATCAAGCCGTTCGCCGAGCAACAGCGCCCCCGCCGCAACGCCGACGATCGGGATCAGGTAGAAGGACAGGGCTGCGTACGACGCCGGGACGTGGCGCAAGGCGCCCAGGTAGAACCAGTACGCGCCGGCGTAGTACAGCGCGCCAGATCCGATGGCGCTGGCGAGTCCAAGCGGTGTCAGACCCGTCGCCACGATCTGGCCACCGGCGAGGCCGACCCCGAGCACGAGCCCGACGGCGAGCACGAGCGCATGCGCCTGCTGCGACAGGACCACCTGGCTCGTCTCCCTGGCATCCGGGATCCATCGTCGGGTGACGACGGAGTAGACGGCACAACAGACGATCCCGGCAAGGGTCAGGCCCACGCCGATCAACTGTCCGCTGCTGGCTGACGGGTCATAGACGATCACGACCATGCCGGCGACCGCGATGAGCGACAGGGCGATGAAGGCCGGCGTGATCCGCTCGTGCAGGAACCAGGCGGCCAGGACGAGGATCATCAACGGCTCGAGCGCCCACAGCAGGACGTACAGGCTGGCGGTGATCGTCGTCAGGCCGATCAGGCCGAGCGCATACGCTAGGCCCGGATTGAGCAGCCCGAGGCGGCCGAGGAGCGGCGAGCCCTCGGTTCGAAATGAGATTCCCTGGTACCGCATCAGGACGGCCAGGATGGCGAGGCTGGCGGCGAGCTGGATCGGCAGCAGCGTGAACGGCGAGATCTCGGCGAGGGCAGCCTTGCTGATGACCGTCCCGACCCCCCAACAGGCAGCGGCCAGGATCAGCCCTGCCAGGTCGCGCGGGTCGATCGACGGGCGGGCGATGCCGGTCATCGGAGGGGCGAGTGGCGGCCGATGCGAGCCGATCCGATCAGCAGCAGCCGGTACCGCCGCAACATCCGGCAGCCTCCGCGACCGGGAGCATCTCGCGCCGCGCCGCAAGGTCGATGAGCGGTCGCGCATCCGCGGGCTTCGTCGCCTTGATGATGGCGCTGATCATGCCGTCGGTGACCGTGTGGGATGGCGTGATGGTGACGTCGGTCAGGCCGACCGCCTGCAGGCCCGCTCGGAACTCGGAAACCGACAGCGCGCCGGCGATGCAGCCGGCGTACGAGCCGCGCTCGGCCCGCTGATCGGCGTCGAGCGAGTCCTCGGCGACGATGTCGCTGATGCCGATCCGGCCGCCCGGCCGAAGGACGCGTGCGATCTCCGCGAAGACGGCGCCCTTGTCGGCCGCGAGGTTCACGACGCAGTTGCTGATGACGACGTCGATCGACTCGGCCGGCAGCGGAAGTGCCTCGATCTGGCCCTTGAGGAACTCGACATTGGTCGCGCCGGCCTGGGCGGCGTTGGCTTGGGCGAGCGCCAGCATCTCGTCGGTCATGTCGATCCCGAACGCGCGACCGGTCGGCCCGACCCGCTTCGCCGAGAGCAGCACGTCGATGCCGCCACCGGAACCGAGATCCAGGACCCGCTCGCCCGGGTGCAGGTCCGCGACGGCCGTCGGGTTTCCGCAGCCGAGCGAGGCGAGGACGGCGGCGTCGGGCAGCTCATCGCGCTCGAGCGCCGAGTACAGGTTGGCGCCGATGGTTTCGGGATCGCTGCAACATGAGGAGCCCTGGGAGGCGCGCACCGCGGCATCCGCGTAGTGCTGCCTGACGGTCTCGTGGATGGTCTCGGTGGTCATCGCTGGGATGCTCCTCGGTGCCTGGCGGTTGCTGATGGCTGTATTGATACTTGTCAACATAGGCATTTGTCAATACAGTGGCGCAGATGAAGCGCCAGACCGATCCCGACGTGTTGCTCCTGCAGGCCGCCGCCGACCCGACTCGACTCGCGATCCTGCGGCAGCTGAGCGACTGCGCCGAAGTGTGCGCCTGCGACTTCACCGCGTGCTGTGATGTCAGCCAGCCGACCGTGTCGCACCACCTCAAGGTGCTCCGCGACGCCGGCTGGATCGAGGGCGACCGACGCGGGACCTGGATCTTCTACTCACTCCGGCCCCAGGCCGTCGCCCGGTTCCGTGAACTCGCGGGCGGCTTCGGCCCGGCCATGGCGCTGCCCGCCACGCGGCGGCGGCTCCCGGTCGTCGAGGCACGGGCGTAGGTCGCATCGCGGCCCCCGCGGATCGGTCCTGGCGCGCTCCCAGCGGCAGCCACCAGATCGATGGCAGACTGCCCGGCGTGGGCAACGAGATCGAGCGCAAGTTCCTGGTCGATGACGCGTCGGTCCTCGATGGGCTGACCGGTCTGCCGTACCGGCAGGGCTATCTGCTGAACGAGGCCTCGCGGACGGTTCGTATCCGGCGTGCTGGCGACCGGGGGTTCCTGACGATCAAGGGCGCGACGAGCGGGGCGACACGCCCGGAGTTCGAGTACGAGATCCCGGCTGCCGACGCCGACCAGTTGCTGGCCATGTGCGGCAACCTCGTCATCGAGAAGGTCCGCTACCGGATCCCGATCGCCGACGTCGTGTTCGAGATCGACCGTTTCGAGGGGGCCAACGAAGGCTTGTTGATCGCCGAGGTCGAACTCGCCTCCGAGGAGGCTGCCTTCCCGCGTCCGGATTGGCTCGGCCAGGAAGTCACCGACGATCCGCGCTACCTCAATGCCAGACTCAGCGTCGAGCCCTACGGCCTGTGGGGCGGCGGTGGGCGGGGCTGACATCGGGCGTGACGTCTGGATCGGGCCATGTCGACCACTGCGTACTGCCGATCGTGCGAGGACGGTGAGGAGCCGACTGGTAGACTTCCCGGGCCGCGTCGCGGGTCCCCTTGCCGTCGCCTCGGGCGGGAGTAGCTCAGTTGGTAGAGCGGCAGCCTTCCAAGCTGCATGTCGCGAGTTCGAGCCTCGTCTCCCGCTCCATCCCTTGCCGGTCGAGAGTCACCGGTAACGCGCGATCCCGCAACATCTCGTCTGCGGTGGGCGACCAGCGCTCCATCACCCCCCGACCTTCACGGGGGCCGGGGTCGATGGCGGTTCCGGCGTCGGCTCGCGGGTCGTAGGCAACGGCTGCCCAGCCGGGTCCCAGATCTCGGTCAATCTGGGGATCCCCCGTCGGCTCATGGTCCCGATGACCAGGACACGACCATCCGTGAGCAGCGTTGCACTCTGTCCTGTTCGGGCCTCGATGGTCTGCCCGGTCGGCAGGAATGCACCTGTGCCTGGGTCCCAGACCTCTGCCGTGTGTGCGTCGTCTCCGCCGACCAACAGGATCCGCCCATCCAAGAGCATCGTCGCGGTGTGGGCGCTCCGCGGTCGAGGGTGCGCTTCGAGTGGCACGAACGAGCTCGTGCCCGGGTGCCAGATCTCGGCGGAATCGCGCAACGCGATGTCTGCATCGGAGCCCCACATCCCACCGTTCACGAGCACACCACCGTCTCGCAGGAGGGTGGCGGTGTGGAAATAGCGCGGCTCCACGAGCGACGGGCCTGGTACGACCGATCCGGTCGCCGGGTCCCACACCTCGCTATCGGTCTCGCCGACGAACAGGACGCGACCGTCAGCGAGCAGGAGGGCTGCGTGTGCCGAGCGCACGGTGCGCAGCTCGCCCGCCGCGCTGAACGTCGAGGTGGTTGGGTCCCACACCTCGAGGGTCGTGATCGGCGATGCGTTCGGATCCCAGCCAGCTCCACCACCTGCGATGAGCACCCGCCCATCAGGGAGCAGGGTGGCCGTGTGTTCGTAGCGGCCGCGACCCAAGACGCCAGCAGGGCTGAAGGTCTCGGTCACGGGATCCCACACCTCGGCCGAGGACCGGACGAGCGCCTCTCCCGTGCTCCACCACAGACCACCCACCACCAGGACGCGACCATCCGGCAGCAGCGTGGCCGTGTGCTGCGACCGTGGTTCCCGGAGCGGCTTCCCGCGAACGAACGCGCTGTCGTCGCCGCTGTCCGGATCCCACAGCTCCGTGGAATCAGCAGCAGGCACCCACACATCGGGGTGTGTGCGACCACCCAGCACGAGGACCCGACCATCCGAGAGGAGCGTCGCCGTATGGGACTCTCGACCGATCGCAAGCAGGGGCCCTTCTCCGAACGCGCCGATCCCGGACGGTCGAGGCGGTGCGACGCGCTCGCCCAGGACCGCGACCGAGCCGGCCAGCGCCGCCGCGACAAGCGCGAGGACGATCGACCAGCGGAGGATGGGAGACCGCCCGAGCACGTCGCCGAACAGTCGTTGCGTGACGTAGCGGTCCTGGCCGCGGTCTGCGACCCGCTCGAGGGCGCCCTCGAGGACGTCCGCCGGGACGGTGCCGGGCGCATCGGACACGAGCCACGAAGCGACGCTCTGTTCGAACGGGGTCCGCTCGGTCACGCGAGTGCCTCCTCGGGATGCGGACTGCGGGCGTCCGCCTCGACGGCGTCGCGCATCGCCGAGATCGCGCTGTAGTAGCGAGTCCGTGCCGTTCCCGGCGCGATGCCGATCGCCGTGGCGACCTCGTCGAGGGTGAGTCCGGCGTACTGATGCAGGACGACGACGGCACGTTGGTTCACGGACAGCCGCACGAACGCGCGCTCGAGTTGCTCGCGATCCGCCACCAGTTGCGTCGAATCCGACGCGAACGGTTCGGCCGGCAGCGCGCGGATGCTGACCTCGAGCCGGTGACGCCGTCGCGACTCATCGACAGCGGCATGCACCAGGATCCGATACAGCCAACCATCGAACGCAGCGACCGATCGAAGCTTGGGCAACTGTTGCCAACAGCGGACGAGGGCCTCCTGGGCGGCGTCCTTGGCCAGATCGGGATCGCGCAGGATGAGCCGAGCCGTCGCGTGCAGGCGGGCCACTTCGCCGGCTGCGAGCTGACTGAACGCGTCCCGATCCCCTGACCGTGCTCGTTCGATGAGCTGTTCGCGCATCGATCCTACCGTGCTTGCTGCCGCTCTGATGATCGGCTGTCTACCCTAAGACCGAAGAGTGGGGTCGTTCGGTTCTATCTTCTCGGGTCGTGCCGGCGGTCAGCGAATGGGCCGAACGGACCGGAGGGTCCGCAGCGCATCGAGGTCATCCGCGGTATGCTCCGCGCTCCTCGTGCTCGATGGGCGCTCCGGTCGGCGCCCCGGTCCACGCCGTTTCGATCCCGAACCACAGCCAGCGCCCTGACCGGGCCCCGCAGCTCAGCGGGTGGGCCCTCAGGAGTCGTTCTCCCATGTCCTTCGCACCGCTCGGGCTCGCGCCCGAATTCCTCCGCGCCGTCGCGGACCAAGGCTATACCGAGCCTACCCCGGTCCAGGCCGAAGCCATCCCGCTCGTCCTCGCCGGCCGTGACCTCATGGCCGGCGCCCAGACCGGGACGGGCAAGACCGCAGCCTTCGTATTGCCGATGCTCCAGCGCCTCGGCCCACCGAACCTCGACCCGCGTTCGGGGCGCCGGCCCATCCGTGCCCTCGTCCTGGCCCCGACTCGGGAGCTCGCGCTCCAGGTCGAGGAGAGCGTCCGTGTCTACGGTCGCCACTGGGGCGTCCGCTCCGCCGCCATCTACGGCGGCGTCGGGTTCAGCCCACAAGCGACCGCACTCCGACGCGGGGTCGACGTCGTCGTCGCCACGCCGGGCCGCCTGCTCGATCATCTCGGCCAGCGGACCATCGATCTTTCGACGGTCGAGGTCCTCGTGCTCGACGAGGCGGATCGAATGCTCGACATGGGCTTCATCCGCGACATCCGGCGCGTCCTCGACGTCCTGCCTGCCCGCCGCCAGAACCTGCTGTTCTCGGCCACCTTCTCCGATGAGATCCGGTCGCTGGCCAGCCGGTTCATGCATGACCCGGCGACCGTTCAGGTCACGCCACGCAACTCGGCGACTCCGCTGGTCCGCCAGGTGGTCCACCCGGTCGACCGCGAGCGCAAGCGCGAGCTGTTGTCCCACCTCATCCGGACCGGCGTGATCGACCAGGCGCTGGTGTTCACCCGCACCAAGCACGGAGCCAACCGCCTCGCCCAGCAGCTCGAGCGTGACGGCATCGCGGCCGTCGCCATCCACGGCAACAAGAGCCAGGGCCAGCGGGTCCGCGCCCTCGCCGACTTCAAGGCCGGTCGCACCCCGATCCTGGTGGCCACCGAGATCGCGGCGCGCGGCCTCGACATCGACGGCCTGCCGCATGTCGTCAACTTCGAGCTGCCGATGGTGCCCGAGGACTACGTCCACCGGATCGGACGGACGGGTCGTGCCGGAGCGCCGGGTCACGCCGTGTCGCTGGTGTGCGTCGATGAGCATCGATTGCTGCGTGACATCGAGCGCGTGCTCGGTGCGCCGATCGCCAGCGAGGTCATCGCAGGGTTCGAGCCGGACCGTTCGGCCCGACCCGAGCCGATCCTGCGCGGTGGCCTCGGGGGAGCGCGACCCGCACCGCGTGGCGATCGCGGCCGTGCCCCGCTGGGCGCGGATCGTGGCGTCGCCGGCCCGCGCCGGGCAGGAGGCGGTCAGCCGTACCCCGAGCCTCGCGGCGGCCGCGCCGGACGGGGTGGGCGACCGGGCGTCGACGCCGCACGACCCGTGGGCCCGGGCCCGATCCCGACCGCTCGTCCATCGCTCGGCCCAGGTCGCGGCGATCAGGGCGGCCGGGGAGCCCAGGGCGCTCGAAGCGCTCAGGGCGGCCGATGGGCCGACGGCGGCGCTCCGAACCCAGGACGTCGACCCAAGCCGCAGCGCCACGGCGGCAGTCGGCCGGGGCAGGGGATCGGCAACGGCGGACCCGGCCCGCGACGAGCCGACGGCGGACGACATCCCGATCCGCGGTCCGGTCAGGCACCGCGCGGCGGGCCCGCCGCAGCCCAGCACGTCCTGCCCGGCGAGCGGCTCGCGCGACACGACGGCCGCCGCGGGTAACACTCCCGCTCCCCGCGGTGGCTGGCAGATTCGCACTGCTGGGCTATCGTCCCGGGCGTGACTGACGCTCGCGACCGCGCCACCCCGCGCCGGAGCCGACTCGTCGGCGGTCGATATCGGCTCGGCCCGATCATCGGTCGCGGCGGGATGGCCACCGTCCACCGCGCGACCGACATCCGGTCGGACCGTGCCGTCGCGGTCAAGCTCCTGCGCGCCGAGGTCAGCCGGGATACGGACCTGGCCCAACGGTTCCGGCGTGAGGCGCTCGCGGCGACCGTCTTGCGCCACCCCAACATCGTGGCCTGCCTCGACGCGGGCACCGACGGCCAGCAGCCATATCTCGTCATGGAACTCATCGAGGGCGAGGATCTCGCCGCCCGGCTGAAGCGGGGCGGTCGGCTCGCCCCGTGGCAGGCCGCACGGATCGCCCTCGACGTCGCGCGCGCGCTGGGGGTCGCGCACATCCGCGGCATCGTCCACCGCGACGTCAAGCCGGGCAACATCCTGCTCGCCAGCGACGGGCGCGCGATGGTCACCGATTTCGGCATCGCCCGGCTCGCCGCCGACGCCGAGGCAGCGCTGCCGGGCACCACGCTGGGATCGGTCCACTATTTCAGTCCGGAGCAGGCGCGGGGGGCGACGACGACGCCCGCGTCTGACGTGTACGGGCTCGGACTCGTGCTGTACGAGGCCCTCACCGGTCAGCGTGCCTGGACCGGGGAGTCCACGGACGCCATCGCCGTTGCGCGCATCGGGGCCGACGCACCCTCCCCGCGCGCGCTGCGGGCGGAAGTCCCGCCGGCGCTCGACGAGGTCGTCCGCCGCGCGCTGGCGCCGGAGGCCGTCGACCGCTTCGTCCATGGCAACGCGATGGCAGCCGCGCTCGAGCCGATCGTGGCGGCCGGTGACGAGGCAAGCCCGACGGCCGTGGTGGCGCTGCCCCCGCCGCCGCCGCCCCCATCGACTGCGCCGGTCGGCGCCGCACCGTCGCCAGGATCGGGCGGACCCGCCGGACGTGAGGACGCGCACCGCAGCGGCAACGGAGCCCGTCCGCGACCCGGACCGTCCGGCGCACGGCGCGGCGCTTCGCGGGCGGCGCGATCCCGACGCGGCCCGGCAACGGCGCTGGGCGCCGCGTCCAGGCTGCCGGTCGGGGGCGTGGCTGTCGTGCTGGTCGCGCTCATCGCGCTCGCCGGCGGTGCGGCATTCGTGGCGGCGCTGCCCGGACGCGACCCGTCAGCCGGCAACGGGGCGTCGCCCGCCGGCCAGGCGGCCGTCACCCGGAGCCCGCGACCGACACCGTCGCCCACCCCCGTGCCGACCGCGCGACCGACGCCCACCCCAAAGCCGACGGCCCCGCCGAGCCCGAAGCCCAGTGCCGTGCCGGCCGGCGAGGTCGCCGACCTGTGCGAGGTCTTCTTCGATATCCCGTGCGGCCTGGGCGCCGGTCGCTACGCCCCGTCGCGCTTCGCCATGCCGTTCGACATCGAACTCGGCGACGGCTGGTCGAATGCCGATCACCGCGGCGATATCGTGACGCTGACCCGCGAGCAGGGCAGCCTGACCTTCGCCGGCCCCATCCGGGAGGTCTATCCGAAGGGCGAGTCGGTCGAGCCCAAGGCGAAGGCACGAAGCCTGATCGAGGCGTTCATCGCGACCGACGGGGTGGGCTCGTCGAAGCCGGCCAACGTCCGCATCGACGGACGCCGCGGGCTGTCGATCGACGTCGCACCGACCGGCAACGAGCGGGTGGCCCTGTTCCGGACGGACGGCAGCACCTACCAGCTCGAGCCTGATCGCACGACGCGCGTCGTCGTCATCGACTTGCCCCATGACCCGATCGTTCTCGCCATCGAGCCACACGATGGCTTCGAGCTGCGCGACATCCTCGACACGGCAGACGAGGCCGCGGGCACGATCCGCTGGCGGTGATCGCCGCGCGACGCTCGCGTGACCGTCCGGGTCCGGTAGGCTTCGAGCGGACATGACGCTCCTGTCGACCGACGCCCTGACCAAGCGCTACCCGGGTGGCGTGACCGCCCTGGACGACCTGACGCTCAGCCTCGAACCGGGCATCATCGGCCTCGTCGGGGCGAACGGGGCCGGCAAGAGCACCCTGCTGCGCGTCCTGCTCGGCCTGCTGCCACCGACCTCGGGCGCCGCGTCCGTCCTCGGCTACGACGTGCGCAGCGAGGGCACCACCCTGCGTCGATTCGTCGGCTACATGCCCGAATCGGACTGCCTGCCGCCGGATACGAGCGCCACCGATTTCGTCGGCCAGATGGCGCGGCTGTCCGGGTTGCCGGCGTCGGCGGCGCGCGAACGCGCGGCCGAGGTGCTGCGTCACGTCGGGCTGTACGAGGAGCGCTACCGGCCGATCGGCGGCTACTCGACGGGGATGCAGCAGCGGGTCAAGCTCGCCCAGGCGCTCGTCCACGACCCCAAGCTCCTGCTGCTCGATGAGCCGACCAACGGCCTCGACCCGGCCGGCCGCGACGAGATGCTCGCCCTGGTCAAGCGCACCGGGACCGAGTTCGGCATCGCGGTGATCGTCGCCAGCCACCTCCTCGGCGAGATCGAGCGGGTGTGCGACTTCCTGGTCGCCATCGATGGCGGCCGTCTCGTCCGCGCCGCGCCGCTGACGTCGTTCACCGAGCGGACCGGCGTCCTGGCGGTCGAGGTCGAGGACGGCGCCGCGGGGCTGGCGGCGGCACTCGAGTCGGCCGGCGTGCGAGCCGTGCTCGACGGGCGGACCGTGCTGGTGGACCTGTCCGACGATCGGCCGTGGGACATCGTTCGTGACACGGTCGCCGACCTGTCGCTGCCCCTCGTCCGGATCGAGCAACGACGACGTGGACTCGAGGAACTGTTCCGGTGACGACCGAATCGGCCACGGGCAACATCTACGACCTCGGCTACCAGGGCTACGACGGCCCGCGGCTCGGACGACCGGTCGTGGCGCTGGGGTTGCTGCGCCACACGCTCGCTTCGGCCTATGGCATCGGCCGGGGCGGCCGGGCGAAGATCGCCCCGTTCACGCTGCTCATCCTGTCCTTGTTGCCCGCCCTGCTCGCGGTCGGCATCTCGGCGCTGGCCGGGCAGACCGGTCAGGGCGAGGTCTTGACGGCCAACTCGCCGATCCGCCACGAGACCTACCAGAGCCTGACCTCGACGCTGATCATGTTGTTCTGCGCCGCGCAGGCACCCGAGCTGTTCGGGCGTGACCAGCGCTACGGGGTCCTGCCGCTGTACTTCTCGCGGGTGCTGACCCGGATCGACTATGCCCTGGCCCGGACCGGCGGGCTGTTCCTCGCGGTCCTGCTCGTGTCGATCGTGCCGCAGCTGGTGCTGACCATCGGGGCGGTGCTGGCGGCGCCGGACCCGCTGACCGGACTCGGCAACGACGCGCCGGACATCCCGCGCTACGTCGCGGTCTCGCTGCTGTCGTCGGGGCTGCTGGCCGGGCTGGCCGCGCTCATCGCAGCGTGGACGCCACGGCGTGCCTACGCCACCGCGGCGATCATCGCCGCGTTCATCATCCCGCCGATCATCGTCGCCCTGTTGTCGAGGCTGGCGGCTGGCGATGCGGCCAGGGCGCTCGTGCTGCTCAGCCCGGGTGACGTCATCGAGGGGCTCAACGCCGCGATCTTCGGCACGATCGCCGACGGCAGTCCGGCCGTCATGGCGGCCGACCTGCCGGATTGGTCGTACGTGGCCGCGTCGGTGGTCGGGGTGGTCGCCTGCGTCCTGCTGGTCGTTCGCCGCTACCTGCGGGTGACCGGATGACGACGCCGCCGACCCGGCCGACCCCGCCGGTTCCCGGCTGGCCCGGCGCACCCGAGCACCGACCGGTCGCCACCCCGGCCGCGGCGACCGCGGCCCCCGTCCCCGATGGGGTCGTGCCGGCCATCCAGGTCGAGCACGTGTCACGCTGGTACGGCAACGTCGTCGCCGTAAACGACATCTCGTTCGCGCTCGGGCCCGGGGTGACCGGCCTGCTGGGACCCAACGGCGCCGGGAAGTCGACCTTGCTGCACATGCTGTCCGGCCTGCTGGCCCCGTCCGCCGGCATCGTCCGGATCGCCGGGCGGGTGGCCTTCGGTGACCCGTCGATCTATGCCGACATCGGCCTCGTGCCCGAGCGCGAGGCCGTGCCCGGGTATCTCACCGGTCGCGAGTTCATCCGCCTCAACGCGGATCTGCAGCACGTCGCCGACCCGACCGCCGCCACCGACCGGGCGATCGCCACGGTTGAGCTCAGCGATGCCGCAGGGCGGCCCATCCGCACGTATTCGAAGGGCATGCGCCAGCGCATCAAGCTCGCCGCCGCACTGGTCCACGACCCGCCGATCCTGCTCCTCGACGAGCCCTTCAACGGGATGGATCCGCGCCAGCGCCTGCACATGATGGGCCTGCTGCGGACGATGGCAGGCGAAGGCCGGTCGATCCTCTTCTCGTCGCACATCCTCGAGGAAGTGGAGCGCCTGGCGGACGCCGTCCTCGTCGTGTACGCGGGCCGCCTCGCCGCGTCGGGCGACTTCCGCTCCATCCGGCGACTGATGACCGACCGTCCGCACCGGTTCACGATCCGCTCGTCGGACGACCGGACCCTCGCCGCCGCGCTGCTCGGCCATCCGGCCGTCTTCGGGGCCGAGCTCACCGATGGGCTGCTCGCCGTGCGCACGAGCGACTACGGGGCGTTCACCAGGGTCGTCGCGCCGACCGCCAAGGCAGCGGGCATCCGGATCCTCGAGCTGCGTCCGACCGACGACTCGCTCGAGAGCGTGTTCAGCTACCTGGTGCGGCGATGACCGTGTTCGGTGCCTTGATCACGGTCACCCTGCGCGCCCTGCTGGGGCGCCGTCGGATCGTGCTGATGGTCGTCCTCGCCGCGTTGCCGATCCTGGTCGGCCTGGTCATCCGCCTCGGCGGTGGACGCTCGGACGCGGGGGACATCCTCGACGCGCTCGTCATCCGCACGGTGCTGCCGCTGATCGCGCTCATCATCGGCACGGCGGCCGTCGGCTCCGAGATCGAGGATGGGACCGTCCTGTTCCTCCTGCTCAAGCCGATCGCCCGCTGGCAGATCGCCCTCGCGAAGGTCCTCGTCGCGGCCGGCCTGACGGCGGTGCTCGTCGTCCCGCCGATCCTCATCACCGGGCTCCTGGTCGGCGGCAGCGGGTCCGAATCGATCGCGCTCGCGTTCGGCTACGCGGTTGCCGCCATCCTCGGCGGCAGCGCCTACGCGGTGGCCTTCACCGTGCTGGGCATCGTCACCTCGAGGGCGCTCATCGTCGGGCTGGCCTACACCCTGCTGTGGGAAGGCGTCCTGGCCGGGCTGCTGGTCGGGACGCGGTTCCTGTCGATCCGGCAGGCCACGCTCGGCATCGCTGCCCAGCTGACCGGGACCGACGTCGGGGTCGATCCGCTCGCGCCGGTCGTGGCCATCGCCATCGTGGCGGTCGTCATCGTCGGCGGTTGGTCGCTCGGGGTCATCGCCCTGCGTCGCTTCCAGGTGCGCGCCGGCGACTGACCGGATGCGTGGCGGCCGCGGGTCGAGGGCCGCGGCCGGTCGGTCAGGCGTGGGTGGCGTCCTCGAGCCGTCGCCGGTCGGCCGTCTCGAGCTGGAAGGTCGAGTGCTCGATGTCGAAATCGCCCGACAGGCAGCGGCAGAGCTCGTCGAGCACCGCCGGCGGGTCGGCGTCGGGCGTCAGGACGACATGGGCCGACACCACCGGCATCCCGGAGGTGATGGTCCAGGCATGCAGGTCGTGCACGTCGTCGACCCCGGATGCGTCGAGGATGTGGTCGCGCACCCGGTCGAGGTCGACGCCCTTCGGGGTCGCCTCGAGCAGGATGTCGAGGGCGTCGTGGGCGAGCGTCCAGGCCCGGGGCAGGATCATCAGGCCGATGGCGGCCGACGCCAGGGCGTCGGCCGGCCGCCAGCCGGTGGCGCCGATGACGACCGCCGCGACGACCACCGCCGCCGAGCCGGCCAGATCGCCGAGCACCTCGAGATAGGCGCCACGCATGTTGAGGCTGGCCCGTTGGGCATCCCGCAGGAGCCACAGCGAGACGGCGTTGACGGCGAGTCCGCCGAGGGCCACCACGAGCATCGGGGTCGACGCGATGTCGGGTGCGGACGCCAGCCGTCGGACGGCCTCGACCAGCACGAAGACGGCGACGCCGAGCAACAGGACGGCGTTGACGAGCGCGGCCAGGATCTCGACCCGCAGATAGCCGAACGTCCGGCCGGCGCTCGCCGGCCGGCCGCCGATCCAGATGGCACCGAGCGCGAGGCCGATGCCGACCACGTCGCTGAACAGGTGCCCCGCGTCGGCCAGGAGCGCCAGGCTGTTGGTGGCGATCCCTGCGACGAGCTCGACCACGAACGTGGATGCGGTCAGCGCGAAGACGACGGCCAGTCGCCGTCGATGCCTGGCGGCCGTCGAACGTTGCGCGGAGAGCATCGGTCGAGTATGGGCTCGATACCGACATCGGTCCGACCGGGCGGTGCTTGACGCTCCGTGCGTTCCGCCACTAGCATTCCCGAGACAAGGCACCTTGCACCTGCGATGAATGATGCCTTGCACCGGCGCCGCGGCGTCAGCAGCGACAAGGAGACGGGCCCGGATGGATCTCGGAGCGCTGAGCAGCGGCCTGCTCACCGGCCTGCGCGAGGGCGTCGAAGCGGCCCTCATCGTGGCCATCATCTGCGCCTACCTGGCGCGCACGGGCAACCGGCGGCACTTCCGGGCGGTGTTCTCCGGGACCGGTCTGGCCATCGTCCTGAGCGCCGTGCTCGGAGCGGCCCTGTACATCTCGGTCGGTGAATTCCAGGAGCCGTACGAGCAGCTGTTCGAGGCGGCCACCATGCTGCTGGCCGCCGGGGTCGTGACCTGGATGCTGTTCTGGATGCGACGTCAGGCCCGGGGCGTGAAGGGCCAGCTGCATGCCGCGGTCGATCGCGCGCTGGACCAGGGTTCGGTGACCGCGCTGGCGGTCCTCGCGTTCGTGGCCGTCATCCGTGAGGGCCTCGAGACGTCGCTGTTCCTTGTCGGCCAGGCGAATTCCGCCGCCGGTGACGCGATCTGGGTGCTCGTCGGGGCGGTCGTCGGCCTGGCCGTCGCGGTCCTGCTCGGTGTCGGGTTCTACCAGGGATCGCGCCGCATCGATCTCGCGAGTTTCTTCCGCTGGACGGGTGTCGGGCTGGTGTTCATCGCCGCCGGCCTGGTCGCCACCGCCGTCCACGAGCTGATCGAGATCGGGGTCATCGGTTTCGGGACCGCCACCCTGTTCGACCTGTCGGCGGTCCTGCCGCACGACGCGGACTCGGGCAACGTCCTCGGCCAGTTCCTGCGGGCGCTGTTCGGCTACTCGGCGACTCCCGAGACGACCACCTTCATCGTGTGGGCCGCGTACGTCGTCGTCGTGCTCGCCCTGTTCCTCCGGCCCTCGCGACCACCCGTCGCGCCGGCTCCCAGCTCGACGGTGTCGGCGGCCTGAGCCGCGCCACGGCCGCCCCGGACCGCTCGGCGCCGGCGGTCAGAACGGCAGGATCGACTCCAGCGACGGCAGCGCGACGTCCAGGCCGAGCACGAACAGGGTGCCGAGTACGAGGCTGAACACGCCGGCGATCGCACCGACGACGACGTAGACCCGCTCGCGGGTCTGGCTGGCCACGAAGCCGACCGAGCTGACGACGACGATGGCGAGGTTCGAGATCAGCAGCCCGAGCACGAACGCGAGCAGCATCGGGATGCCGAGCCCGGCGCTGGCGGCGCCGCCGACGGCGGCGATGAGCAGGACCTGGCTGCCCGTCTCGGCGCCGACGCCGTGGATCATCCCGACGCCCAGCGCGGTCCGCGCCCCATAGGAGCTCATCTCCAGGGGCTCGACGTGCTCGTGGCCGTGCAGCCGGGCCTGCAGCCGGCGCCAACCGTAGCGCACGCCGTCGAACACGAGCATCCACCGGCTGCGCAGCCGGAACGACTCGCCGCCGCGGGCGTAGCGATAGACCGAGTAGAGGACCCACAGGCCGAGGCCGAGGAGGGTGAGGCCGACGATCCGGCCCATGACCGGGTCGAGCCATTCGGGCAACAGGGCGCCGAAGGACAGCGCCGCGACGCCGAGCGCGATGACCACCAGGCCGTGACCGATCGCGTACAGCGTGCCCAGCCAGATCGCGTCGAGCTGCTCGCGCCCGAACCGGCCGCTCCCCGTCGTCGAGCGCAGCGCCGGCGCCAGCGTGGCAGCGCCCGGACCGGTGTCGTGGGCGCGGAGCTCGACGGCGCCGCCGTGACCGTGGTGCGGCCCGCTGATCGCATCGTGCTGTTCGGCATGGGCGGCCTCGGCGACGCCCGCCGCCGCGGTCGTGCTGGTGATGTCGGTGATCGCGGCGATGTGGTCCCAGTCGATGCCGTGGCGGATGCCCAGCGTCAGACCCGTGAGCAGGACGCCGATGCCGGCGGGGGCGGCGACCTGGGCGATGATGTCGAGCACGTGGTCCCTCTGCGCTGATGGCTGGCTATCGTACCAACGCGACCCGTCGTATCGCAACCCGTTGCAACTGCGGCCCGTCGCGTCGACTCACCTATACTTCGCGCGATGGACGCATCTGGATCACCCGCGCTGGTCCGCTCGACCTCGACCTGGACCGACATCCCCGACCGACTGCGGGCGCGCGGCCTGCGCTGGACGCCGCAGCGGCGGATCCTCGTCGATGTGCTGTCGCGCACCGACGGTCACGTGACCGGCTCGGAGCTCGTCGAGCGCTGCCGGGCGATCGACGCGGGCACGATCCCGTCGACCGTGTACCGCACGCTCGACGTGCTCGAGGAGCTCGGCGTCCTCAGTCATAGCCACGGCGCGGACGGACGCGAGGAGTTCCACGTCCTGCCGGAAGCCGAGCACGGCCACCTCTATTGCCGCCGGTGCGGGGGCGCGTGGGATCTGGCCGCGGATGACCCGGCCGTCGTGCAGGCGCGCGAGGCGTTCGTCCGCGAGCGGGGCTTCGCGCTGGACGTGTCGCATCTGACGGTCAGCGGGCGCTGTGCCGGATGCGCGGCCGACGACGTCGTCGCCCACTGACAGCGGTGGCCGGCTGGGGGCCGGGCGGCCCGGTTTTACGGGCCGTTCGGCCCGTTCCCAGGCCACCCGGAACACGCTTTCATGAGGGCACGACGCGGCCGGATGCCCCCAACCGACCGCGTCATCCCATGTCCGGTCCGGAGCGCTGATGTCGGCCACCACCGTCGAGCTGTTCTACGCGATCCTGGCGGTCGCCGCGATGATCACCATCGCCGCGCTCGCCGTGCTGCGCCTGCTCGCGCTGGTCTCGGACGCGGCCCGCGAGCGGTACGACGACGTGGCCGCGACGATCGCGCCCCACGCCCTGAGCCTCGCCTGGTTCGTCGCCCTCCTGGCCACGACCGGCAGCCTCTACTTCTCGGAGATCGCGGGCTTCACCCCGTGCACCCTGTGCTGGTACCAACGCATCGCGATGTATCCGCTGGTCGTCATCCTGGCCATCGGCGCCGCTCGCCGGGAGCGGGCCGCGGCCTGGTATGCCGGGGCGCTGGCGGGCATCGGCGCAGTCATCTCCGCCTACCACGTGGCGCTCGAATGGATCCCGTCGCTCGACACCGGCGCGTGTGCTGCGAGCACCCCATGCACCCTGGTCTGGTTCCGCATGCTCGGCTTCATCAGCCTGCCGACGCTGGCGCTGACCGCGTTCCTCCTGATCCTCACGCTGCTGATCGTTCGGCCGTCTGCCGCGGCCATGGCAGCGACCCTCGACCGGCACGATCCCGTCGAACCTGACCCCGCACGGAGCACGCCATGACATCGAAGTCCCGTTCATCCCGCCGCGAGGCGGCCCGCGCCCGGGAACGATCCGGCTCGGGTCGTCGCTGGCTGCTGCCCGCGGTCGGTGCCGCGGTGGTCGTCGTCGCGGCCGTGCTGGCCGTGGTCCTGTCGGGCGGCCTGGGCTCGACCGGCGGCTCTTCGGCGCTGCCCTCCAGCCGGCCGTCGACGTCGGTCGTCCCGGGCGAACCGGTGCCCGTCATCAGCGGTGCCGCGCTGCCCAAGTTCAGCAACCCGACCGGGGATCCCGCCGTCGGCCTGGCAGCGCCGACCGTGAGCGGTTCGGCGTTCGACGGATCGAGCGTGAAGATCGATGCCGACGGTCGCCCCAAGGTCGTGATCTTCCTGGCCCACTGGTGCCCGCACTGCCAGGCCGAGGTGCCGGTCGTGCAGGCCTGGATCAACGCCAAGGGCATGCCCGAGGGCGTCGACCTGGTCACGGTCGCCACGGGCATCGATCCCAAGGCGCCGAACTATCCGCCCGATGCGTGGCTCGCCCGCGAAGGCTGGACGGTCCCCGTCATCGTCGACTCGACCAACTCGGTCGGGCAGGCGTACGGCCTGTCGGCCTACCCGTTCTGGACGTTCATCGGGTCCGATGGCACCGTCCGCGCTCGGGCGACCGGGGAGATGTCGATCGCCGACCTGGAAGCGAAGATCGCGGGCCTGAGGGGCGGCTGACGTGGCGCGCCGATGGGCGCGCTGACGGGTGCCGCGGCTCAGTCCCCGGTCGGCACGCCGACGATGTTGAATCCGCCGTCGACATAGAGGACCTCGCCGGTCACCGCGCGCGACAGGTCCGACGCGAGGTAGACCGCGCTCGCGCCGACGTCGTCGATCGAGATGTTGGCGCGCAATGGGGCGATCTCGTCGAACGCCCCGTACATCTGCTTGAAGCCGGCGATCCCGGCTGCCGCCAGCGTGCGGATCGGCCCGGCACTGATGGCGTTGACCCGGATTCCGGTCGGGCCGAGATCGGCCGCCAGATAGCGGACGGACGCCTCGAGCGCGGCCTTGGCGACACCCATCACGTTGTAGTTGGCGACGACCTTCTCGGACCCGTAGTAGGTCAGGGTCAGGACGGATGCCCCGGCGCCGAGGTATGGCCGCGCCCCACGGGTCAGCGCGATGAGCGAGTAGGCCGACACGTCCATCGCGAGGGCGAACCCATCCCGGGAGGTATCGGTGAAGCCACCCGACAGATCCTCGCGCTTGGCGAAGGCCAGGGCGTGGACGAGGATGTCCAATCGGTCGTGGGCCTCGCCCCAGCGCGCGAACACGCGCTCGATGTCGGCGTCGGACTGGACGTCGCACGGCTCGACGAAGGTGGACCCGATCGACTCGGCCAAGGGTCGGACCCGCCGCTCGATGAGGCTTTCGATCGACGAGAACCCGACCGTCGCGCCCTCGGCGTGGAGGGCCTTGGCGATGCCCCACGCGATCGAGTGATCGTTCGCCACCCCGAACACGAGTGCGCGCTTGCCGTCGAGCAGCCCCATGCCGTCCTCCTCCGGTACCGATTACCCTCCCATGATGCCCGACCGGACGACCGCACCGACCGACCCGCGCGCGGCGTTGCGCGGCGTGCGGGCGCTGCTGCTCGACCTCGACGGGGTGATCGTGGTCGCCGGCGAGGCGGTCCCCGGCGCACCGGAGGCCATCGACACGCTGGAACGCCGCCGGTTCCCGTATCGGATCGTGACGAACACGTCCGCGGTCAGTCGCGCGACGCTGGCACGCTGGGGCGAGCGGATCGGCGCCCCGATCCCGGCCGAGCGCTTCGAGTCGGCGCTCTCGGCGTCGGCGGCGTGGACGGTGAAGACGTTCCCAGGCCAGCCGCTCTACGTCCTGGCCTCCGACGACGCCCGGACCGAATTCGCCGGCCAGTGGCTGCTGACCCACGAACAGGCCGGCGCCCGCGATGCCAGCGCGGCGGCCGTGGTCATCGGCGACTCCCCCGAAGCGGTCACCTTCGACAACCTCGATCGCGCGTTCCGCCTGGTGCGCGGAGGGGCGCGGCTCGTGGGCATGCACCGCAACCCGTGGTGGCTGACAGCGGACGGGCCCACCCTGGACTCCGGGGCATTCGTCGCCGGACTGGAGTTCGCCACGGAAACGCGAGCGACGATCATCGGGAAGCCGTCGGCGATGTTCTTCTCGATGGGGGTCGCTGACCTCCGTCGGCAGGTCGGGCGCGACCTGGCGCGGGCGGATATCGCGATGGTCGGCGACGACGTGCGGACCGACATCCGCGCGGCGCAACGGGCCGGCCTGCGCGGCATCTTCGTCCTGTCCGGCAAGCACGGCCTGGCCGATGTCGAGGCGGTCGCCGCAGAGCGCGGCAGGTGCCGCCCCGACGCGATCGCGCCTTCCCTGGCCGAGGTCGTCGCCGCGCTAGACTGACGGCAACGACACCGTTCGCCCGCGGGCGACTCCCGAGATCTCCACGAGGACCATCGACCATGACGTCCGAGGCCAAGCCCCGTATCAAGATCACGTACGCCACGATGCGGGCCGACAACGAGGAGATGCACAGCGGCTTCGAAGACGGCGTCGCCACCATGCGCGCCGCCCTCGGAGGCCACCATCGCAACTATGTCGATGGTGCCTGGCGGGATGGTTCGAGCACGTTCGACGTCCGGAGCCCGATCGATCGAGACATCGTCCTGGGCACGTTCGCGGCCGGGACCGCGGCCGACGTCGACGACGCGGTCGCCGCGGCGCGCGCCGCCCAACCTGCCTGGGCGGCGACGCCCTGGCGCGAGCGCCTGACGATCCTGCGCCGGGCCGCGGAGCTGATCAGTGACCGACTGATGGACCTGTCGGCGATCATGAGCGTCGAGGTCGGCAAGAACCGGATCGAGTCGCTCGGCGAGGTCGAGGAATCGGCCGACCTCATCCGCTACTACGCCCAGACGATGGAGGACAACGCCGGGTACGACCACGAGATGGGCAACCTCGGCGACAGCGCCGTCCACACCCGCTCGATCCTGCGTCCGCACGGCGTCTTCGCGGTCGTGTCCCCATTCAACTTCCCGATGGCCCTCGCCGCCGGCCCCACGAGCGCCGCGATGATGGCCGGCAATACGGTGGTCTTCAAGCCAAGCTCATCGTCGCCGTGGTCGGCGGTCAAGCTCGTCGAGGCATACATCGACGCGGGCGTGCCCAGGGGCGTCATCAACCTCGTCATGGGCCCCGGCGAATCGGTCGGCCAGGCGTTGCAGGACCATCCGGGCATCGACGGCATCGTGTTCACCGGCTCGTACGACGTCGGGATGCGCCTGTTCCACTCGTTCAGCAAGCAGTGGCCACGTCCGTGCATCGTCGAGATGGGTGGCAAGAACCCGGCCATCGTGACTCGCCATGCCGACCTCGACGAGGCGGCCGAGGGGATCATGCGCGCCGCCTTCGGCTTCGGTGGCCAGAAGTGCTCCGCCAACTCACGGGTCTACGTCGAGCGCCAGGTCCATGACGAGCTCGTGGCCAAGCTCGTCGAGAAGACCGAGGGCATCGTCATCGGCGATCCGCTCGTCCGGGCGAACTGGCTCGGACCGATCATCGACCAGCGGGCGGTCGACCGGCACCAGGCCGCGGTCGCGGAGGCGCGTCGCGACGGGACGGTGTTCACCGGCGGCGAGCACCTTGGTGACGGCGACCTGGCGCGGGGCTTCTACGTCGAGCCGACCGTCGTCGGCGGGCTGCCTGCCGACCATCGACTGTTCCGCGACGAGCTGTTCGCGCCGTTCACCGCCGTCCACGCGGTCGACTCGCTCGACGAGGCGCTGACCCTCGCCAACGATTCGATCTATGGCCTGACCGCCGGCGTCTACAGCGAGGATCCGGCCGAGGTCCAGACCTTCCTCGACCGGATCCAGGCCGGCGTGCTGTACGTCAACCGCCGCGCCGGCGCGACGACCGGGGCATGGCCCGGCATCCAGGCATTCGGTGGCTGGAAGGGGAGCGGCTCGACCGGCAAGGCAGGCCTGTCGATGTACTACGTCGCCCAGTTCCTGCGGGAGCAGAGCCACACGGTCGTCGACTAGACGGCAACCACCCGGTCGCGGCCGGCGCGCTTGGCGGCAAGCAGTGCCGAATCGGCGGCCCGGAAGAGTGCGTGCCCGTCGACCTCGTCGTCGAGCAGCGAGGCGACACCGGCCGAGATGGTCACCTCGATCGGCGGCGTGTCGTGCGCCTGCGACTGCGCTGCGCCGACGGCCGACCGGATCCGTTCGGCCACGGCCACGGCTTCGTCGGATCCGCTACCCGGCAACACGACGACGAGCTCCTCGCCGCCGTAGCGGATGACGGTGTCGCCGACGCGGACGCTGTGTGCCACCGCGCGGGCCACGGTCCGCAGCACGGCATCACCCACGGCGTGGCCGTGCTCGTTGTTGACGGCGGAGAACCGGTCGAGGTCGAGCACGACGAGGCTCAGCGGCGTGCCGCTCCGCCGGGCGGTGGCGAACGCCTCCTCGACCACCTCGTCGAACAGTCGTCGGTTGAGCAGCCCGGTGAGCGGGTCGCGCGCGGCGGCATCGGTGACCGAGGCATGGCGATCGGCGTTCTGGAGGGCGACCCCCACCTGGATGGCCAGCAGGTCGCCGATGCTGCGTTCGAGCTCGCCGAACGGCGTCGATCCTTCCGCGCGACTCGCGACGAGCACCGCCGGGACGTCGTCCGCGACCGGTATCGGGAGGGCGATGACGCGCGGTGTCACGGCGGCCGATCGCGTGTTGATCGCGTCGAACGCCACCGCATCCTCGACCGGGTCGATGGTGCGGGTTCGCCAGGTGCCGTCGTGCGGATCACTCGAGTCACCCTCGAGGCGGAAGTCCCCATCGAGGCCACGGCCTGCGACGACCACCCGCTCGGCCGCCAGCAGGTCGACCGCAGCCTCGACGACGGCGCGCATGGTGCGCCGCCGATCGAGGTCGGACAGGACGCCGCGACTTACGGCCAGGACGCGCTCGATGGCATGCAGGCGGTCACGCCGCTCCTCGTCCAGGCGGGCGGACCGGAGCGACGCGGCGATCGCCCGGCCGAGCATCTCGGCGAGCGCCACATGGGTCGTGCCGAGCGGTCGGCGCAGCGTGCCCTCGAAGTTGATGACCCCCAGCAGTTCCTCGTCATGCACGATCGGGGCCGCGACCTCGTTACGCACGTCATCGCGCGCCGCGCGGTAGTCGGGATCGGCCAGGACGTCGGCGACGAACTGGGTCGTCCGCGTCGCGGCCGCCCGTCCGATGACGCCGACACCCGGCTCGATGACGTGGAACGGCGTGTGGTAGCCGGCGACGCCGACCATCGACAGGCGGCCGTCGGCACGTGGCAGGTAGATCGACACGAGCGCGATCTCGAACTCGCGCGACACGTCGTCCACGACGCCCTGGATGACCTCGTGGACCGCTCGCGAGCCGTCGAACCGCCGGACGATCCGCTCCAGCCGTTCCAGGTCATCGACCCGGCGTCGCGAGCGGGCGGCGAGCCGGGCGGCACGATCCTCCGCCGTCGTCGCGATGCGCACCACGAGATACATGCCGGTCGCCGCGACAAGGACCACCGCGGCCCGGACCACGAACTCGTCACTGACCAGCGTGGCGGGCTCCGCGACGAGCGCTCGCCCGGCGTGGGCGATGGCGATCGTGACCGACGAACCGAGGACGATCAGGGCGGCGATCGGGAAGCCCGGTGTGATCGCCGCGAAGGTCAGGCCCAGGATGACCAGCGGACCGGCCGCCGGCGGCGTGAGGGTGGCGACATCCGGCAGCCCGCCGGCGGCCATCGCCGTGAGCACCGCCATCGGTCCGAGCAGGAGGCGCACCGCTGGCCGATGGGCGATCGCCGCGAAGCGGCCCGACCAGCCGACCGCGAAGAGGAGGAGTGCGGCGGGGACCGCCAGCAGCACGGCCCGGTCGAAGTTCCTGTCGGTCGGGTCGATCAGCTTGGCGACCAGGGCCAGGATCGCCATGGCGGCGAAGGTGATCGCTGCCCAGCGGACCTCCGCGAGGGCGCGGTCGCCCATCCACAGCGACCGCCCGACGCGGGCGAGGATGCGACTCGGTTCCCAGCGGCGGCTCAATGGCGGGCGGCCGACCGCGCGCGGTTCGACGGCCTCCGGACGGGCGGAATGGATCACGGGCGCACGGTACGGCCGTCCTGGGCGGCCTGTCAGTGACCCATCAGGACTACTCCGTACTCCCCCAGTCGGTGGGTCGACCCCCCGGACGGCCCACTGGCGTCTGCTAGACTCGGCTGACGATATCCACTCTGCATACTTGTTATGCATCATGACCGTCAGAGGTGTCCCTTGACCACGGCCGCGCGCGGCTCCGCGATCGCCGGAGATCGACCCGTCCCCCACATCGTCACGGCGCTGCCCGGGCCCAGGGCCCGCGCCCACGTGGCGTTCGACGAGACGTGGACGTCGCCGAGCCTGCCACGGGCCTACCCGATCGTGCCGGTCCGCGGCGAGGGCCTGGTGGTCGAGGACATCGACGGCAACCTGTTCCTGGACTTCGCTGCCGGCATCGCCGTCAACTCGACCGGGCATTCGCACCCCCAGGTGGTCGCGGCCATCAAGGAACAGGCGGCCGAGCTCATCCACTTCTCGGCGTCCGACTTCTACCTGCCGATCTACCCTGAGGTCTGCCGCCGCTTGGCCGAACTCGCCCCCATCGACGGGCCCGCGCGGACCTATCTGGGCAACTCCGGCACCGAGGTGGTCGAGGCCGCCATCAAGCTCGCGCGCCATGCGACGAAGCGGCCGTACGTCGTCGCGTTCCTCGGCGCGTTCCACGGCCGGACCTACGGGTCGCTGTCGCTGACGGCGTCGAAGGCCAAGTACCACGCGGGCTTCGGGCCACTCCTGCCCGGGATCTTCCACGCGCCCTACGGCCGGGTCGAGGACCTGCGCTGGTTCGACGAGGTCCTGTTCGACAAGCTCGCGCCGGCCGACGAGGTCGCCGCGATCATCGTCGAGCCGATCCAGGGCGAAGGCGGCTACATCGTGCCCGAGGACGGCTTCCTCGAGGGGCTCCGCCGGATCTGCGACGAGCACGGCATCCTGCTCATCGCCGACGAGATCCAGTCCGGTGCCGGACGGACCGGACGGATGTGGGCGGTCGACCACTGGGGCGTCAAGCCCGACATCCTGCTGACGGCCAAGGGCATCGCCTCGGGCATGACCCTCGGCGCGATGGTCGCCCGGGCGGAGCTCATGGAGTCGTGGCCGGCCGGCGCCCACGGTTCGACCTACGGCGGAAACCCGGTCGCCTGCGCCGCCGCGCTCGTCACGATCGACCTGCTCGAAGGCGGACTCATCGACAACGCCACCGCGCGTGGACAGCAGGCGATGGCCGGTCTGCGGCCGCTGCTCGATCGCTTCGACGGCCTGGTCCGCGACGTCCGCGGCAAGGGCCTGATGCTCGGCATCGAGTTCGACACGGCCGAGCACGCCGAGGAGGTCCAGTGGGCAGCCTTCGAGCGCGGCCTGCTCGTCCTCGAGTGCGGCAAGTCGAGCGTCCGCATGTCGCCGGCCCTGACCGTCAGCGAGGCCGAGATGACCACGGCATTGCGCATCTTCGGCGAGGCGGTCGCCCAGGTCGCCGGCCATGGTGACGAGGTCCTGGCCGAGGTCGTCGAGGCCGACGCGCTGCACGAGATCGAGGCGGCCGGCTGACGGCGGCCGGCTGACGCCCGCTTCGGCTGTCATCATCGAGCGGTGAGCAGCAGCAAGATCGCGTCGATGCGCGACGCGATCGCCGAGCTCGTGCGTGACGGCGACACCGTCGCGATCGAGGGCTTCACCCATCTCATCGGGTTCGCCGCCGGACACGAGATCATCCGCCAGCGCCGCCGGGACCTGACCCTCGCCCGCCTCACGCCGGACGTCGTGTACGACCAGATGATCGCCGCCGGCGTCGCCTCGAAGCTCGTCTTCTCGTGGCTCGGCAACCCGGGCGTGGGCGGTCTCGGGGCGATCCGCCGCCGGATCGAGGGGAGCGTCCCGGACGAGCCGCTCGAGGTGGAGGAGTACAGCCATTTCGGGATGGTCGGACGCTATACCGCCGGCGCGATGAACCTGCCGTTCTTCCCGTTGCGCTCGTACTTCGAGACCGACCTGCCCGTCGCCAACCCGCTCATCCGGCCGATCCGGTCGCCCTACGGCGACGAGACCATCTACGCCGTCCCGCCGTTGCATCCCGACGTGACGATCGTCCACGCCCAGCGGGCGTCGGCCGCCGGCGACACCCAGGTCTGGGGACTGCTCGGCTGCCAGAAGGAGGCGGCGTTCGCGGCCGACCGGGTCATCGTCGTCGTCGAGGAGATCGTCCCCGACGAGGTCATCCGCGACGACCCGAACCGGACCATCATCCCGGGCCTGATCGTCGACGCGGTCGTCGTCGAGCCGTGGGGCGCGCACCCGTCGTACGTGCAGGGCGCCTACGACCGCGACAACCGGTTCTACCTCGACTGGGACCCCATCACCCGCGATGAGTCGGCGATCCAGGCCTGGCTGCGCGAGTGGGTGTACGACCTCGACGGGCGAGCGGCCTACCTCGAGAAGCTCGGTGTCGAGCGCCTCGCCGCGCTGCGACCGAGCGGGCCGGCGCCGTCAGGCAGCGTCGACTACGGGGTCTACGGATGAGCCGGTCGGCCGCGGAATCGGGCTTCAGCAGCTCCGAGATGATGATCGTCGCGGCGGCTCGCGCGCTCGAGGGGCAGCGCGTCTGCTTCGTCGGCGTCGGGTTGCCCAACATCGCGGTCAACCTGGCGCAGCGCACCGTGGCACCCGATCTCGAGATGGTCTACGAGGCCGGCGTGTTCGGGGCGCGCCCGCGGCGCCTGCCGCTGAGCATCGGCGACCCGACCATCGTGACCGGCTCGACCGCGGTCGTGTCGATGCTCGAGCTGTTCGGCTACTACCTGCAGGGCGGCCTGATCGACGTCGGTTTCCTCGGGGCGGCCCAGATCGACCGCTTCGGCAACATCAACACGACGGTCATCGGCCCGTACGACCATCCGACGACCAGGCTGCCCGGATCGGGCGGCGCGTGCGAGATCGCCATCAACGCCCGCCAGGTGTTCGTGATCATGCGCCAGAGCCGGCGCAGCTTCGTCGACGCGATCGACTTCAGGACGTCGCCCGGTAACCTCGGCGGCGCCGAGCAGGCCGAGCGGATCCGGCGCGAGGGTGGCTGGCTCGGCCGCGGCCCGTCGGTCGTGGTGACCGACCTGGGCATCTACCACTTCGGGGAGACGGGCGAGATGCGCCTCGACTCCCTCCATCCGGGCGCCACCCTCGAGGCCGTGCACGACACGATCGGCTGGGACATCGACGTCGCCCCCAGCGTCGCGACCACGCCACCGCCCACGGCCGACGAGCTCCGGCTGGTTCGGGACGAGCTGGATCCCGGCGGCGTCTACACCCGCTAGGCGGACCGGTCCCGACTCAGTCGAGCGAGCCTGCCAAGGCGAGGGTCGCGTCGCGACCGAGCGCGCTCTCGATCCGATAGGTGGCCGATCCGTCAGACCAGATCAGGGCATCGCCCACCCAGCGTCGCGGATCGTCGACGAAGCCCGTCCGGCCCTGGTAGAAGAACATGTGCGGATCGCCTTCGAGCCAGTAGCCACGATGGCCGTCGACGACGACCGGCTCGACGACGGTGCCGCTGTCGATGACCTTGGTGAAGTAGCCGCTGTCGAGCGTGCCGTCGAAGGCCATCACGATGAGCCCGACGCCGGGCGTGTTCGTGACGGGCAGGGCGGGACGGACCGCCCACACGAGCGCGACCTGGTCGCTCCGGGTCCGGTCGACGTAGACCGCGTCCGGGGGGCCGATGGCGGGGTCACTCGGTAGACGGATCGGCACCCCGCTGTCGGAGCGCGCGGCTTCGAGCGTGGTCGCCCGACCGAGCCCCAGGTTCGCGCCCGGCGATCGATCGGCACCCGGCGAACCGGACGCGGCGGTCGCCGACGGGGAACCGGTCGTTGTCGGCGTCGCGGTCGCCGGCCCACCCAGGATGAGCCGCAGGCCGGGCAGGCCGAGACCGACCGCGCCGGCCACGGCCGCCAGGGCAAGCAGCGCGAGCAGGGCGAGGGCCAGCGCCCGGGGCAGCGATGCCGGGCGCCAACCCTGTCCGGCGATGGGCCGGCCCGGTCCGCGCGCGACCAGCCGAGCACGCACCCGGCTGGCGACATCCGGACCGGCGGTCGGACGGCCGGTCGGCCAGTCGATCGACGCCGACAGCGCGCGGATAGCGGTCTCGAGCCCGGCGTCGTCGAGCGCGACCGGTCGGCGTCCGGATCGGTCGCTCATCGATCGACCTCCGCTCGTTGCAGCGCGGCCCGCAGGCGGCCGAGCGCGCGTGCGGTCCGCGACTTCACGGTCCCGCGCGGGATGCCCAGCGCCTCGGCGGTCTCGGCCTCGGACAGGTCGAGCAGATAGCGGGCCCCGATCACCTCGCGATCCTCGTCGCGCAGGGACCCCAAGGCGTCGAGCAGCTCCGCTCGCGATTCGGCGGCGAGGACCTCGCGATCCGGGCCGGGGACCTGGCTCGTCGCTGCCTCGGTGGCCGCTGCGGCCCGCTCGACGAGCCCGCGACGTCGACCTGCCGAGCGACGCCGATTGCGTGCCTCGTTGGCGACGATGCGCAGCAGCCAGGGTCGCAGCGGTGCGCCATCGCGGAAGCGAGGCAGCGCGTCGTACGCCTTGAGGAAGGCATCCTGGACGGCATCTTCGGCGTCAGTCTCCGGGCACACGAGGTGCGCGGTTCGGACGGCCACGTCCTGGTAGCGGCGGACGATGTGCTCGTACGCCGCGACGTCGCCGGTCCGGGCGCGCGCGATCAATTCGGCGTCTTCGATGTGGACGGCCCTCCACGACAACCGTACCGTCTACACCGCCGGGGTCGTGGCGGTTCCCGCGTGGCCCTTCAGGCGAGGGACGGCCGGCCGACCGGGGATCCCGGGACGGCCGTGCCAGCGTGTCGAGCGGTCGTGGCGAAGGCCGCTATCGGCGGGTCACTTGAACCGGAAGCTGGCGCTGAACGTCGTGCCGTCGGTGAACCGGACCTCGAGCCGATAGCACGAACCCGCGTAGTCCTTGGGTGTCTTCCAGTTGTACTTGTACTGATCGGAGCTGGGGTCGTAGGTGAGCCCGTTCGCCGACGTCGTCGTCTCCTCGACTGGCGCGACTGGGTCACCCGCGGTACAGGCGCCCTTGGTCGCCTTGGGGTAGCCCGACGCGAAGATCGCGAGTCCGCGGTTGCCACCGAGGCTGAACTTGACCGGGATCGTGCTCCCGGCCTTGGCCGTGTTCACGATCGGTGCGTTGTCGACCGGTGAGAAGAACCCGGTGAACGGGGCCACGGCGAGTGAGCCCGTCGCGGTCGTGCCCAGATAGGTCCGGTCGCCGGAGAACGTCGCGCTGATCGCATACGTCCCACTGGGCAGGTCACGCGGCAGCACGACCTGGCCGAGGTAGTCGGTGATGGTCGAGACCGTTCGGTTCACCGGACCCGACAGCACGACGGTTACCGTCTGCTGCATGAGCGCCTGGGCCTTGCCGCCCACCGTCGCGCTCAGCGTCGAGACGATACCGCTGTTCGTGGCGGCGGTCTTGACGACGAACGGCGCGAGGGCCGAGAAGGCCGATGGTGCTTTGGCGATGGTGAACGGCGCCGTGTCGGAGGAGCCGGCGAACGCGTCCTCCTGGGCGAACGACGCCACGATCTGCGTGGATCCGGGCACCGAGTTGAGGGCGACCGGGATGGCCACCCGTCCGTTGGTCCCGGTCACCCCGACCGCGGCAGCGCCGCCGATCGAGATGCTGACGACCTTGCCGGCCAACGGCGAGCCATCGCTGGTGAGCTCGGCGGTGATCGTCGGGGTGTTGCCGAAGGTCCCGACACTCGGTGGCGACACCAGCGCCAGGGTGGTGGCGGTGCGCTCGGTCGGGGCACCCTCGCCGGTCGGCGTGAAGTACGAGCCGCGGTTGTCATCGAAGGCGACGAGGCCGATGCCGTTGGCGGCCTGGACGACGTAGCGCAGGTCGGCCGGAGCCCCGGACAGTGAGCCCTTCCAGATGCGCGAGTCGTTCGTCGTCGCGCATGCGACGGGCAGCGGAGCCACGCATTGGACGAGGTCGATCGACGCCCACGAGCCGTTGCCCGAAGCCGTGCTGGTCTTGCCGGTCCAGGTCACCCACACGCTGTGGATCGCCGCCGCCGGATCGCCGATGACCTGGGCGCTGAAGGCGATGTCCGTGCCGGTGCGCTGGGCCGAAACGTCGACGATGGTCGGTGCATCCGACAGCGCCGCATCGGTCAGGTTCGAGCTGTAGAAGAGCTTGAGGCCCAGCCCGGTGTATTTGCGCTGGACGCTCGTGCCAAGCGTCGCGCTGTCGGATCGGTGCTGGACCGGGGTGACCAGCAGGTTCGTCCCGCCGGCGGCGCCCAGGGCGCCGAAGTAGTTCGGACTCCAGAGCTTCATCGGATAGAAGACCGGCGATACGAACGGGGCGTGGACGCCCCGAAGCTCAGTCGTGGGGGCCCCGGTCAAGGGCAGGATCCCGGCGGTGTCCGTGAACGATCCACTCCGGAACCCGACACCCCGCAGGACCTGGGCGGCGTTGGTCGAGGAGGCATTGACGGCCAGCAGCGGCAGGGCCGGCTCGGCCGGGTTCGTCACGACCCCGTTCGGGCCCTCCAGCCAGCGGGCGCTGATCTTCTGGTTGGGGTCAGTGTACGGCGCCTTGACGAGGTCGATCGACTTCGGGGTCAGGGAGGGGCTCAGATTCAGGTTCGCCGTCGACAGGCCCATGTCCGTGCCGTTGATCGGCGGGACGGCGGTCGTCGCGATCGGGGAGCCGGTACCGAATGTGTCACCACGCCCGGTCGGCATGTTCACGCCGAGCATCGGCAGCCCGAACAGCGTCGCTTCGAGCAGCGCCTTCTCGTGGATCCCCCGGATGTCGGGCGTCGTGGCCAGATACCGGACCTTGGCCCGAACGAGTGCCTCGCCGATGGCGATCGCCCCGTTTCCGGCGCGCAGCTCACGGGCGAGATCGCGATACAGCCGTTCGCTGTACTCGAGGAAATCGGTGTCGCCGTATTGGTAGCCGGTCCCGGCCACCAGGGTCGCCCGTTTCTGGGCGAATGCCTGCGCCCAGTCGAGCGGCTGGGTGACACCCGTCACGGCGGCGCTGTCGACGAGGTTGTAGCCCGAATGGCAGCCCGCGCTGAAGACGATGGCGTTCTGCAGGTCGACGGTCGACGCGGCGAGGTCCGTCGTGAGCAGACTGGTCTGGAAGTCAGCGGCGAGGGCGCTATTCGCGCTGAAGTGGCCGGCGAGGAAGATCGCGTCGTGCCGGCTACCGAGGAGCTTCGCGCTCAATTGGGTCGCCGTCCACGAGGCAGGATCCTGGGGCGACTTGCCGTTGAGGGTGATCAACGTGTCGGCCGGGGCGCCGGTGCCGGCTTCGAGCTCGACCTTGACGGCATCCGCAGCGTCGGCGAGGAAGTCGTAGCCGGTCACCAGCGATGAGCCCGGGCTCACCACGCCGTTGGCGGCGGTATAGGCATCGAGCATGCCCGCCACCTCAGCAGGCGTCTCCACCAGGCGGCCGACGGCCAGACCCGGGATCGGGTAGTCGCTGGTACGGAGCGAGATCTGCATTCCGGAGCCATAGGCGTCCTGGCTCAGCACGAAATCGCGTCGCAGGCTCGCTTCCGACGCCGAGTTCGAGTCGACTGGCGGGATGTAGCCGGACTCCTGGCCGAGCAGGCTCTGGTCGGGATAGCGGAAGAACGGGATGACGTCGTCGCCGCCGGCGAGGACGACATAGCGCAGTCCCGCGTTGTTCGCCCGATACGAATCGACGATGCCCTTGATCTCCTCGGCGACGAGGTTCTGTGCGTAGGGGCAGGTCGTGTTGGCGGCCGCCTGTGCCTTGAGCGCCGCGACCCGCGAGTCAGCAGCGACATCGATGACCACGCCACCGACCTCGCTCCGGGCGGCGAACGCGGTCAGCTTCGAGCGCAGCGTGCCGGGTGCGGTCGTGCCCAGGGCCAGCTTCGACGAATCGGTCAGGATGATCGTCTTGACACCCGAGGCCGGCTTGTCGGCACGCGCGGTCAGGACGTTGTCGGTGACGCCGGAGCACGCCGTCGTCGTCTTCGCGACGTCGACCGAGAACCGGGCGTTCGGATCGAAGGCGCCTTGATGCCCGGCCACCCGGATGTAGTAGTCGCCGGTGTTGTTCCAGGAGTTGACGACGACCGTTTCGTCGCCGGTCCCGGCCGTCGCCGATACGCCGATGATGCTGCGGGTCTGGGCGCTGGAGAAGGCCTGGGCGACGAGCTCCGGCGAGAAGACGGCCGGACTGAACACGGCCGGCGAGAAGACCGCCGGGCTGAAGACGGCAGGGGAGAACACGGCCGGCGAGAAGACGGCCGGGCTGAACACGGCGGGCGAGAAGACCGCCGGGCTGAAGACGGCAGGCGAGAACACGGCCGGCGAGAACACCGCCGGGCTGAACACGGCCGGCGAGAAGACCGCCGGCGAATAGGCGTCGGGGCTGAACACCGCCGGGCTGAAGACGGCGGGCGAGAAGACCGCCGGCGAGAAGACCGACGGCGCGTATTCGGCACTGAGTTTCGTCAGGTCATCGGGCGTTTGCGGCACGAGCTGCTCGGTGAACGCCTTGCCGATGTCCTTGAACACCGCCAGGTCGTAGTCGGCGGGCAGGCCGCTGAGCTTGACCGTGATCTGCTGGCCCGGCGTCACGGACACCTTGTACCAGCGCGACTTGCCCGCACTGTCGATGACGTCTCGCGCTGTCGAACCCGTCATCGACAGGGCCTTGGGCCAGTAGTCGTTGTCGCCCGAGCTCGCGACGCAGTTCGATACGTCCGAGGTCGCGGGTGCGCTGACCCGGACGGCGACGAGATCGCCGGGCTGCACGCCCGTGGCTGCCACGCCGAAGTAGCCCTCGGGATCGGTCGTGACCGAGACGGGGCCCCCGCTGATCGCGGTCGGCCCGTCGAGCAGGCCGTCGGTGCATGTCCCGGCGGTCGTGACCGCCAGCGTGATCCCGGTCGATGGGGCGCTCTCCGCTCGGCCGATGAGGTACACGCCAGTGCCGCCGGTCGCGACGGCCTGGATCAGGGATGGCGCGTCGGACGGGACGGTGGCCGCGCCGCCGACCACCAACTCGCCCTGCAGTCGACCATCGCTGTCGGCATTGCTGCCGCTCAGGACGAAGCCGTAGGTATCGCCCGGCTCGATGTCGAGTTCGACGGTGCCGGCGTAGGAGAATCCTCCCGATGGGGGCCCGGAGCAGCAGCTGGCGGGTCCGGCCTCGACGAGCGTGATATCGGTGTCGGAGCTGTCAGCACTGATCACGAAGGCGTGCAGTTCCGCGGTGACCATGAACCAGGCGTGGTAGCCGGTCCACGACCAATCGAGCGAGACCGTCTCGCTGGTCGTCGCGGTGGTCTGGAAGCCCCAGGTGCCGCTGGCGCAGCACTCGGCCACGTAGTCGTAGTCGAAGGTGGGGGGTCCCGACGTGCCGTCCTCGGGGACGGCGATCGTGCCGGGCCCGCTGCCGTGCCAGACCGGTGGGGTCGCGTGGACGACATAGACATCGTCGATGACCACGCCGCAGGTCCCGCCCGACGTCGTGGAACGGATCTGGAGCGTCGTGCTCTGGGCGCCGCCCCCCGCGCCGTTGACCTCGATCGCGAAGGTCTGGTAATCGAACGACCCGATGGAGTGATCCGCCGCGCCGTTCGCCACGGTGTCGTGGTCGATCGTCCCGACGAGGGCGCCGTCCCAGTACAGGTCGGCAGTGACGAGTCCGATGTCGCCGCAGTCATAGTTGCCCGAGTAGACCAGGCCGAGCTCGTAGGCGGTGCCGGGCGTGGTCGGGATGGACTGGGTGATGCGGCCGCCGCCGGCCGTAGAGCCATCCAGGTCGACGACCTGTGAACCCAGCGGAGCGGCCCAGTGGGGAGCGCGGACGACGTCGATCGGGCCGTTCGAGATGCCCCAGTCCGGGATGCTGCTGCTGTCCGCCGGGAACTCCGTCCACGCGCCATCGATGACCGGCGACTCGAAGCTGCCGTTGTCGACGAGGTTGCCGGATGGTGCGGCCAGGGCCGTCGTCGGCGCCGACTGTGGTTCGGCCGGCAGCGCCCGCGCCGCCACGGGAGTCATGGTCAGCAGGGCGCTCACGGCGATGATCGCCCCGAGCAGCGCCGTGGCGGTGGCGCGTGCCCGTCGCCACCGACCAGTGGGCGACATGGCAAGACCGGACACCGACGGATATCGATTCAAGATGATCACCCCTCACGCGCCCTGCCCGCACCACTCGACGGTGACGCCGGCCCTCAGGAGCCGAAGGTACGCGACGCGGTCAGGTGGTGCAACGAGGAACCGGTCATTGGTGGTGCCAGGATGCCGCCGGAGGTACCAGTCTCATCAGGCGCGTCCCTCAGTCGTCTTGGACCCCACAGACGGCCAGGCCCAGCGCGACCGCAGCGGCCGCGTCCAGGGATCGGCCCCGCTCGAGCGCCGCGGCCACGGCCTCTTCGCCGAGTGTCGCCCGGGCTCCGGCCAGAGCTGTCGTCAGTTCGTCCTCGAGCGATGGCGAGCGGGGCGAACCGATCGCGGCGCGCAGCGACTCCGCCGCCCCGATGACCTCGAAGGCACGTGCCGGATCATCGGTCATCGCGGCCAGGATACCGATGTCCTCGAGCAGGAAGGAGAGCGCCCAGCGGTCGTCGACCTCCTCATAGGCGCGCATGCTCGCGGCGTAGTGATCGCGCGCAGCTGGCGCGTCCCCGAGGCCGCGCGTGGCGTTGCCCAGGTTGTTGTGGCAGATGGCCACCATCCACGGGTCGCCGATCTCCCGATTCATCCGCATCGACGCATCAAAGTGTCCACGGGCCGCCGCGAAATCACCTTCGTGCAGATCGATCATCCCGAGGTTGGTCTCCGACACGCCGATCGCCCAGCGGTCGCCGACCTGTCGCCTCAGGGTGATGGCCCGCTCGTTGAGCCGGCGCGCTTCCGGGTAGTCATCGCGATACATGGCGATGACGCCGAGGTTCGAGTAGAGGGCACCCATGCTCGCGCGATCGCCGAGGCGCTCGCGGATGGCGAGACTGTCCTCGTAGCGTGCCTGAGCGGTGTCGTAATCACCGCGCTGTGCCGCGATGGTCCCGGCAAGGTGGAGGACCTGGCCGATCCCGTCGTCGGCTCCGACGGCCTCGAATCGAGCACGTGCTTCCACCAGATGGTGCGACGCCTCGTCGAACCGGCCGAGTCGGCGGGTGACCTCGGCAAGGCTGGCGTGCGCCCAGCCCTGCCCCGCGAGATCGCCCAGGTCGGTGGAGATGGCGAGCGCGTCGCGACCGCTGTTCTCCGCCCCGGTCCAGTCGCCGGCCAGCTCCTGGACCTTGGCCAGGGTGACGAGGATGGCGGCTCGTTCCGCGCCCTCGAGTAGAGGGGTGAGCCGAGTCAGGTAGTCGATCGCCGCGGCGTTCGCATATCCCGCACGGGCCGCCTCCGCCGCCCGCTCGAGGTAGCGACGCTTGCGCGCCTGGTCATCGCTGTTCCAGAAGTGATGGGCGAGCAGGTCGAGCCGGCGATCGATGGTCGTGGGATCCATCGCCTCGAGGTAGGTCCCGATCCGGCCGTGCAGGTCACGGCGGACGGCGAAGGGCAGGCTCTCGTAGGCGACCTCCTGGGTGGCGACATGCTTGAACAGGTAGGCGTGGTCCTGTTCGCGGTCGACACTGACAAGATCGGCCGCACGGAGGATCTGGAGGTGGTCGATGACCTCCGGCAGCGCGCCGAGATCGGGGTAGGCGCCGGGCAGGATCGGCGCTTCGAACACCCGGCCCACGACGCTCGCGACCTTGAGTGTCCGCCGCGGCTCCTCGGCCATCGCGTCGATCCGCGAGAGCACGAGGCTGTGGAGGCTGTCGGGCAACTGGAGACTGCGCATCGCGGCCGCATCCGTCGGATCCACCCCGGCACTGCCGATGTAGCTGATGAGCTCCTCGATGTAGAAGGGGTTGCCCTGCGCCCGGTCGCGCACCAGGCGGGTCAGCTCGTCACTCACCGCCATGGGCGCCGATGCGCCGAGGACCTGCTCCAGCTTCCGGCGGATGAGGGCCCCGGCATCGCCGGGTTCGAGCTCCGCCAGCCTGATCTCGCTGAAGTCGGGGATGCTCGCCACGGCGAGGCCGCCCCCAGGGTCGGCGGCTGGCCGGTAGGCCAGCACGAACAGGACTGGCAGTGCCGCCGCGGACCGCCCAAGCACCTCGAGCAGATCGCGCGACAGGGCGTCGATCCAGTGGCAGTCCTCGAGCACGAGGATCACCGGCTCCCGCGCGACACGCGCCCGGAGGACCTGGCTCAACAGGTCCTCGAGCGACGCTTTGCGCAACTTCGCGTCGAACGAGCTGGTCAGCTCGGTGTCCGGGATGTCTACCCCGAGCATCGCGCCGAGCAGTGGCGCCCGCGCGACGAGGGTGGGATCGATCGCGGCGAGGGTTCCGCGCACCTGCTCCTGGCGCACCGCGGCGGGATCGCCGTCCTCCAGACCGAAAAGGCGGTGCCAGATCTCGCGCCACACGAAGTAGCTCGTATTGGTGCCGAACGACTGGCATTCCCCGAATGCGACGAACAGCCCGCGTCGGCGCGCGGTCCGCACGAACTCGGCGATGAGTCGCGACTTGCCCATGCCGGCCTCGGCGGCGATGCCAACGATCCGACCATCCCCCGCGAGGGTGGCCTCGAGCGCCGCCGCCAGCTGGTCGAGCTCGGCCCGCCGGCCGACGAGATCGAGCTGGTAGCGCGTCTTGCGGCGTGACGCGCGCTCGAGCGAGCCGATGAGCGCGTGTGCGACGACGGTGCCCTTCTTGCCCTTCACGGCCAGGTCCGGCAGCCGCTCCCAGATGTATGCCTCGCCGGCCTCCTGGCGGATGCGGTCGTCGACATAGATCCGACCGGCCGGCGCCTTGGCCATCAATCGCGCGGCCAGGTTGACCGCATCGCCGAGGCAGACGAACGTCCGGCGCATGGCGTGCCCGTACGTACCGCTGCGCAGTCGCCCGCGGGTCAGCCCGATCTGGATCTCGCGGGCATCGGTGGTCCGTTCGAGGTCACGAAGCTCGAGTGCTGCCGCCGCGGCCCGCGCGGCGTCGTCCTCGTGGGCCACCGGCGAACCGAAGATCCCGTACAGATAGGCACCCTTGTCGCCAAGGGTCAGTTGGAGGACATTCCCACCGTAGCCGGCCATGATCCGCTGGGCGTGCTGGATGAAGGTGTCGAGCTTGGCGACCGCATCGGGGTCGTGGTCATAGTCGATGCCCGCGAAGCGAAGGAAGACCGGGTACGCCGGACGGAGCTCGGCCAGGAACTCGCCCCGACCCGCCCGCAACCGCTCGTACACCGCGGGCAGGAGCCACGGTCGCACCAGCGCTTCGTCGAGGGCCGGTGGCTCGACCACGTCGATGGTCGGCACGTCCGCGAGCAGCCCTCCGACCACCCCGAACGTACGGCCGGTAGCGGGGTCCACGCGCTGGTCGGCGACCATCACCCGGCCACCCAGTGCGGCGAGGGCCGAGGCGTCCAGCACGACTTCGCCCTTGTCGGCATGGTGCTCCGCCTCGGCGAGGTCGTCGATGAGTGCGCCAGCCAGGACGTCGATGAGCTGGATGTCGGGGTCACCGACGACGAACCGACGGGCGCGCCCGACAGCCACCGCCACCTTGAGCTGGAGCTGGACGGCCGTCCCGCCCGGCGTCGTGATCGAGCCGATCCGGGCCATCGTCGCCTGCATGGCCAGCGCGGCGGCCGTCGCACGCAGGCCGTCGTCGCCGTCGAGCCAGCAGGTGATCGCGTCGCCCGAGAAGTAGATGACATCGCCGCCCCGCCGGTCGAGCTCATCGATGATGGCGTGGAAGGCGCGACCGAGGTGGGCCGTCAGTTCCTCTGCGCCACGTTGCGGCCCGAGCTCCGCGGCCAGCGATTCCGTGAGCGGGGTGAACCCGGAGATGTCCGCGAACAGGGCGGCCCCGACGACCCGGTCGGGCATGTCCACATGGTCGGCCAGGGCGCGCCGCCGATCGCGGGCGATGTACGCCTCCGGCTCGTCGCGCGTGAGCGGGGTGGTGGCAGGTTCCATGTCGTGCGGTCCATTGTCGCCGCAGACCGTCCCGATACAATCGATCGATGCCGGCTTCCCGCCCGGCCGGACGATCCGGTCGCGTCTTCCGTCGTGCCGCCGTCGCGGATCCGCCCGTCGCCCGGACCGCCAGCGGGAGCACCATTCGCGACGCCGACGGGCGCGAGTACCTCGACGCGGCTGGCGGAGCGATCGTCGTCAACGTCGGCCACGGCCGGCCGGAGATCGCCGCCGTCATGGCCGAGCAGGCCGCTCGCCTGGCCTACGCCCATGGCAGCGTGTTCACGACGGAGCCAGTGGAGGCCTACGCTGCCGAGGTCGGGCCGCTCCTGCCGGTCGATGACCCGGCGATCTACCCGGTGTCCGGGGGATCCGAGGCGATCGAGACCGCGCTCAAGCTCGCCCGGGCCTATCACCTCGCTCGCGGTGAGCCGGACCGCCAGATCGTCATCGCCCGCTGGGGGAGCTACCACGGCAATAGCCTCGGCGCGCTGGACCTGTCCGGACGCCGCCCGCTGCGCCGGCCCTACGAGTCATGGCTCGGGCGGTTCCGGCACGTGTCGGCCGCTTACCCGTACCGCGCCGGCGACCCGGGTGCCGATTCGCTCGGCGATGCCGACGAGCTGGCCGCCGAGCTCGAGCGCGCCATCGAGTCGGCCGGGCCGCGCACGGTGGCGGCATTCGTCGCCGAGCCGATCGTCGGCGCGACCCTCGCGGCGGCCGTCCCACCTGACGGCTACTGGCCGGCCATCGCCGAGATCTGCCGGCGGCACGGCGTGCTGCTCATCGCCGACGAGGTGATGACCGGCTTCGGGCGAACCGGTCGATGGTTCGGGGTCGACCACTGGGGCGTTCGGCCGGACGTGCTGGTCGCGGCCAAGGGCGCCTCGTCGGGCTACTGGCCATTCGGCTTCGTGGCGGCGGGCGGGCGCGTCCACGCCGCGCTCACGGCGCCGGGGGCCGGGTTCGTGCACGGCTTCACCTATTCGCACGCGCCGATCGGAGCGGCGGTCGCCCGGGAGGTGCTGCGCATCCTGCGCGACGAGGACCTCGTGGCGGCGAGCGCGACGAAGGGCGATCGACTCCAGGTCCTGCTGCGCGGCGCGCTCGACGAGCAGCCCGCCGTCGGCGACATCCGCGGTCGGGGACTGATGGTCGGCGTCGAGCTGGTCGCCGACCGGGCCACGCGCCAGCCGTACCCACGCGCCGCGCGCGTCACCGAGCGCGTCGTGACCGCCGCGCGCGACCGCGGCGTGCTGGTCTACTCGGGCACCGGCAACGCCAACGGGACCGACGGCGACACGATCCTGCTCGGCCCGCCGTTCGTGGTCACGGACGCGGAGCTCGTGCGCATCAGCGACGTCGTCGCGGAAGCGATCGACGCCGTGACCCGTGGCGGCGCCGACGACTGAGCCCGGGCCTGGCCCGTCAGCGACCGACGATCGACCCGCGTCCGCCGCCGAGCAGCAACACGACGCCCAGGGCGACCAGGGCGACCGGCAGGATGAGACCGCCGATGTCGGGCGTCAGCAGGTTGACGCCGCCGAGCAGGGCGAGCAGACCGCCGAACCAGGCTTGCCAGCCGATGCCGCCCCCGGACCCGTAGCGGACCGCGGCGATGAACAGGAAGGCGACGCCGAAGCAGAACGTGCCCAGCCCATCCAGGTCGACCCCGGCCGACGCCAACACGCCCGGCACGGCCAGCGCGGTGATGATCGCGCCCGCATAGAGCGAGCCCGTGCCGCGCGCCATCGCCCAACGGATGAGGAACGCCAACCCGATGGCCAGCACGAACAGCGATCCGAGCGAGCGAGCCTGCGGGACCAGCTGCTGGACGAGGAGCAGGCCGCCGAACACGAGCAGGAAGATGCCGATCCACGGCAGGCCGGGTCGTCGCCCGGCGTCGGGCCCCCACTCCCAGGCGTACGCCCGCCCGCGGACCTCTGCCTCGCCCCAGTCGCCAGCGGACCGCCGACCGTCGGGCATGCGCCCGCCGCTGTCCGGACCGAGGCGGGTGATCGGATCGGGTCGATCGTCCATCAGCCGCCAGCGTACCCGGCGGTCGTCGGCTGCGCCGGGCCCGAGGGGGGCGGGGCGTCCTCATCCTCGACGTGGCTGAACCCGAGCCGGTCCGCCAGTCGCCCGAGGGGCCCGGGCGCCCACCAGTTCCAGCGGCCCATCAGCCGCATCGTCGCGGGCACGAGCAGCACCCGGATGATCGTGGCATCGACCAGGACCGCGATCGCCATGCCCACGCCGATGCTCTTGATGGTGATGACCTCCGCGAGCGCGAACGCGGCGAACACGCTGACCATGATGAGTGCCGCGCCGGTGATGACGCCCGCCGTCCGGGCCAGACCCTCGGCGACCGACGCGGTGTTGTCGCCCGTCCGCCGGTAGGCCTCCTGGATGCGCGACAGGAGCAGCACCTCGTAGTCCATCGACAGGCCGAAGATCACGCTGAACATGATGATCGGGTTCCCGGCGATGGTGTAGCCGAGCGGCTCGAAGTGCAGGACGTCGGCGAGGTGGCCCTCCTGGAAGATCCACACCAGCGCCCCGAAGCTGGCGCTGATCGACAGCAGGGTCATGATCACCGCCTTGAGCGGGATGACCACGGAGCCGAACAGCAGGAACAGGATCAGCGCACTCGCCACCAGGGTGAGCCCGACCGCCCACGGCGCCCGCTCGCTCTGCGACTCGAGGAAGTCGTGACCGGTGGCGGCGCTGCCGCCGACCTGGGTGGTGACGGTGGTGCCCGGATCGAGTGCCCGGATCGTCGGGATCATGCCGGTCGCGACGGGTCGCGACGGCGACAACGGGCTGATAGCGTCGAGACGGACGGTCGAACCGCGGACATAGCGCGCGAGCAGCGCATCGAGCCCGGGCGGGCGCTGGTCGGCGGGCAGCGCATACAGCTGGGCGACCTGCTCCGGCGGAAGGGGCGCACCCGTCTGCGGGTCCGGGATGGTGAACGGCCCCTCGACGCGATCGATCCCGTCGAGGGCCGCGAGGCTGGCCGCGTAGTCGGTCAGGGCGGTGATGTTGGCGGCCGACGTCGGCTCGCCCTGGACGTCGGCCAGCACGACGATCGGGGTCGTTTCGCCCGGCGCGAACTCGTTCTGGAGGGCGACGTAGGCATCACGGCTCTCGACCCCGGGTGGGTAGATCTCGGCGCCCGGCACGCCCTGCTGGAGACCGAAGAACGGGCTGCCGGCGATGAACAGCAGCGCCAGGGTCGGGATGAGGACCGCAAACGGGCGGCGCATGACGGCGTGGGCGACCCGTTCCCAGGCTGAGCTCGAGGCGGCGGTCGGTGCATCCGTGCCGCGGAAGCGTCCGAGCAGACCGCGTAGCGACAACGCGTTCACCCGGTGACCGAGCATCCCGAGCACCGCGGGCAGGAACGTCAACGCATACACGACCGAGCAGAGCACGACGATCGAGCCGCTGAGCCCGATGCTGCGGATCGCCGGGGCCTCGAACAACAGCAGCCCGGACAGGCCGATGGCAACGGCGATGCCGCTGAACGCCACGGCCTTGCCCGACGTCGCCACGGTCCGCTGGACCGCGTCGGCCACGGTCCGTCCCTGGCGCAGCTCCTCGCGGAACCGGCTGACGATGAACAGCGAGTAGTCGATCGCCAGCGCCAGCCCGAGCATCGTCGCGATGTTCAGGACGAACACACTCATCTCGACCTGCTGCGCCACGAGGTAGATGAGGGCCAGGCTGGACGGGATCGCCAGGGCCGCCACCAGGAGCGGCATCCCGGCCGCCACGACCGACGCGAAGACGACGACCAGCACGATGGCCACGACCGGCAGCGACACGGTCTCGGCCCGGACCAGGTCCTTCTCGGACTGTTCGGCCGAGTCCTTCGTGATCGGGCCATAGCCGGTCAGCTGGACGGTCATCCCGGCCGGTGGCGTGATCCGGGCATGGAGGTCGTCGACGATGGCGACCGATTCCTCGTTGGACATCTCGAGCTCGATGACCGTGTACGCGGCGTCGCCGGCGGTGCTGATGAAGCGTCGATCGCCGGTCTCCGCGAAACCGACGACACCGGTCACCCGCGGGTCGCGGGCGACGTCCGTGAGCGCGCCCGACATCG
The DNA here is from genome assembly GCA_035692005.1 of Candidatus Limnocylindrales bacterium. Lineage (GTDB taxonomy): Bacteria > Chloroflexota > Limnocylindria > Limnocylindrales > CSP1-4 > SPCO01. The sequence continues at coordinate 55,159 of DASSII010000090.1, forward strand.
CGTCCTGGAAGGCTGGCGATGTCGCATCGGCGCCGGCTTCCGCCGAGCGGAACAGGGCGATGACGGAGCTGCGACCGGCCCCGAACTCGGCGTCGAGCCGATCGGCGACCGTCGTCGATTCGGAGGTGGCGTCGAGCCAACCGCCGGAGCTCAGGACGTCGGCCGTCTTCGACGCGAGGGCCAGCGACGCGACGGCGAGCACGATGGTCAGGATGGTCACGGGTCGGCGGAAGCGATAGACGAACGCTCCCCAGCGGTGGAACATCGGTTCGGACTTCCCTTCGATGGCAGTGACGGAAGGCGCCATGATGCGCGGCGACGTCGCGGGCGTCGAGCGCACGGGTCGTGTCGGCGCGTAGCATCGCAGCGCGATGGCCCACGTCCAGACCGTCCTTGGCGCGATCGATCCGGCCGACCTCGGCTGGACCCTGCCGCACGAGCACACCCAGATCTCCCTGTGGCAGATCCCCGGACGCTGGGACTACTGGCAGCTCACCCGCGACCAGCCGCTGATCATCGAGGAGCTCGCTGCGTTCCGCGATGCCGGCGGTCGAGCGGTCGTCGATCTGACCCTGCCGGGCATCGGGCGTGACCCGCTCTGGCTGACCGAAGTCGCCGCCGCCTCGCGGCTGCACGTGGTGATGGGCTGTGGCTGGTATCGCGGCGCCTACTACCCGGCCGAGGCGCGCATCGACCAGCGCACGGTGGACGATCTGGCGGACGAGCTGGTCGCCGAAGCCACTGACGGCGTGGCCGGCAGCAGCGTCCGCCCGGGGATCATCGGCGAGATCGGCACGGACAAGCCGTGGCTATCGGCGCTCGAGGAACGTGTCCACCGCGCGGCGGCACGCGCCGCACGGCGGACCGGGCTGGCGATCACGACCCATGCCGTGCTGTCACCGGTCGGTCTCGACCAGCTCCGGATCTTCGACGACGAGGGCGCCGACCTGACGCGCGTCGTGATCGGCCACGCCGATTCCTACCCCGTGCTCGCCCACCAGCTGGCGATCATCGAACGCGGCGCGAACGTCGAGTTCGATTTTCTCGGCATGTCGTTCACGCCGACCGAACGGCTCGGTGAGGGTCGCGTGGTCGAGCTGGTGTGCGATCTGCTGTCGCGCGGTCACGCCGACCGCATCCTGCTGTCCCAGGACGTCTGTCACGACTCGCAACTGCGTCGCTACGAGGGCAACGGCTACACCTACCTCGCGCGGACGTTCCTGCCCCGCCTGCGTGCGGCCGGCGTCGGCGAGGCCGAGATCGAGACGATGACCGTGGCCAACCCACGCCGGCTGCTGACCGTGGCCTGATCGGCGGCGGCGTCAGGCCTCGAGCGCGGCGTCGACGCTCAGCGCGACGTTGCCGGTCAGCGCCTGGCTGATCGGGCAGCCATCTCGCGCCGCCTCGGCGGCCGCCACGAACGCTTCGGGGCTGCTGCCCGGCACCACCCCACGCACGGTGAGGTGGCTCGACACCACGCGCCAACCCGCGTCGAGCTTGTCGAATGTCACCTCGGCCGACACCGACAGTCGCTCGGCTGGCGTCCCGGCGCGGCCGAGCCCGCCCGACAGGGCCATCGAGAAGCACGCGGCATGGGCCGCCGCCACCAGCTCTTCGGGACTGGTCTTGCCATCGCTCGATTCGGTCCGGGCGGCCCAGGTCACGGGCAGATCGCTGAATGCGCCGCTGGACACGGCGCTGACGCTGCCTCGGCCGGTCGCGAGGTCGCCGGTCCAGGTGGTTTCGGCTCGTCGGGTGGCGGCCATCAGGACTCCTTCGCTGGTGTCTGGGGGATGGCGGTCCATGGTCCCACAACGGCTCGAGACCGGCCGTGGCCGGTGGTGCGGTCGTGGTCGCTTCGTGCCGGTGCGGGCCGCTCCGGAGACGTGTGTCCATGACCATCCGCGTCGGTCGGCGGGACGGCTGTCCGGTTCCAGCACGCCCCGATCGCCCGGACGATGGACGCATGTCCTTCCCGACCCGCCGCTTCGGTCCCTTCCTCCTCGCCCTGACCCTGATCGTCGGTCTCGCGCCACCGGCGGTCGCCGCCGACAGCGCCGATGTCTCGGCCGCCGCGATCAGATCGGCCGAGCATCGGGCGTTGGCGCTGACGAACCAGCGACGAGCGGCGCACGGGCTGGTCGCCCTGCGCTGGGACGAGCGCCTTGCCGAGCTGGCGCGCGACCGTGCCGTCTACATGGCCGACACCGGCCGTTTCAGCCACACCCAGGCCGGCGGCACGAGCGTGTTCGACATGATCGAAGACGCGAACATCCGCTGGTACGGTGCGGGCGAGATCCTCGCCTGGAACACGGCGGCGGCACTGGACTACTCGGCCGACTTCGCGGTCAAGGGTTGGATGGGCTCGCCCGGCCACCGGGCGATCGTCCTGTCCGACGGCTACAACTACGTCGGATTCGGCCTGGCCATCTCCGCGACGACGGGCGTCCGGTACTGGGCCGGCGTCTACCTCAAGGGCCCGGATCGAACGGCGCCGACGGCGACGGTCCGCTCATTCGGCAAGACGATCCTGAGCGCGCGGTACGCTCGGGTGACCCTGCGCTGGGCCGGCCGCGACCGGCGGCTGCAGGTCCTCACCTCGGGCCTGCGCTACTTCCAGGTCAAGTGGCGGCGGGACGGCGGTTCCTGGTTCCAGTACGGAACGACCAGCGCGACGTCGATCCAGCGGCGCTGGGAACGGGGCCATCACTACGAGCTGCGGGTCCGATCTCGCGACCGGGCAGGCAACTGGGGCGAGTGGGTCACCGGCTACTACCGCCCCTGATCCGACCAGCCGGGCCGAGCCGTTCCCGAACGGCGCCGCCAAGCGCCCGATGGCGCACGGCGCGTGGCCAGACCACGCGTTCGACGTCGGCGAATCGGGCATGGGCCCGGAGGGCCGCCACCAACGCCTCGACGAACCCGTCCGCCGCGAGCGGATCGAAGCCGTCCTCCCACCACAGGCCGAGGATCCGGAGCGCACCGGCGCGTCGGTCGATACGCGGCTCGATGCGGCCGACGAGGCGATCGCCGGCGAGGATCGGCAGGACGTAGTAGCCCCAGCGGCGCTTCGCCGCCGGGACATAGACCTCCCAGACGTAGTCGAAATCGAACAGTGATCGAAGCAGGTCGCGGTCCCAGAGAAAGGGGTCAAGCGGCGCCAGGAAGGCGACGGCGACGGGCTCCTGATCCGCGCCGGCAACGGATCGTGCCGCCGCGTCGAGCAGGTCGCGCTCTCCGGCCAGGGCATGGCGGATACCGCGAATGCCCTCGACCTCGACCGGGATCAGGTCCCCCGATCCGACCAATGCGCTCCGGATCGCGTCGCGTTCCGCCGCCGTCCGGCCCGTGCCGACCCAGATCTCGGCCTGACCGCCGCGGGCGCCGAGGAGACCGTGTGCCCGGTAGCGCGACAGCAGACGATGGCGCAGCTGGTCGGCCGGGGTCGGTCGGACCGCGAGCAGCGCGGCCGGGAAGAGGCGCTCGGCGAGGTCGTACACCCGGCGGTTGCCGTCACGCCGCGCGAGCCCGAGGATGCCCGCCTCGGCGAGCGCCTCGAGGACGGCGCGGACCTGGTTGGTCGGCCGCCAGTACCAGTCGATGGCGGCTCGCGGCTCGACATCGGTCGCCGCCAGGGGTCCGTCCCGGCGGATGCGCCCGAGCAGCTCGTCGACGAGCGGGCCGTGCTCGACGAACGTGCTGGCCGCGTGCTCGTCGTGGTTCTGGTCCCAGGTGTGGCGGAACCACGGCAGCTCCGCGGTCTGCACCAGGGACAGGCCCTTGTTGTACGTCTCGTACAGCCAGCGCTCGTCGTACAGCAGCGCGTCGGTCCAGCGCCGCTCGTAGTCGGCGATGCGCGCCGCCAGCACGAGGTCGTGATTGCGTCCGGCGACCTCGAGCGGATCGAACTGGAGGGACCCGAGGCGCTCGAGGACGCGCTTGACCGAATCAGGTCCGGCTGGCAGTGAACGAGGTGGGGCCAGGAGATGGCGGCGCACCAGGAAGCGCCGGGCGGTCGCGCGGTCGATCGTCAAGGTCGCCATGGCCGGATGGTAGCGATGCGTTATAGTTCGGGTTCACCACATAGTTTGGATGTACCGAATATCTAGATGACACCGAACGAGCGAACCGATCCATCCGGCGCGGCCGCGGGCGCCGCCGAGGCCGTCGAACGCGTCATCGTCGCGTACGAGGCGTTCATGCACGGGCTGATGGCCACGCATGCCCCGGATATGCACGAGGTCGACATCACGATGGCCCAGGCCCGGGCGCTGTACATCGTGCTCGCCACCGGCCAACTGCGGATGTCCGAGCTGGCGGCCGCGATGCGGGTGACGTCGTCGACCGCGACCGGGCAGGTGGATCGCCTCGTCGAGCTGGGCCTGCTCGAGCGGCTGGCCGATCCTGCCGACCGACGCCAGGTCGTCGTGCGCACCACGCCCGCCGCCGTCGAGCGCCTCGAGCATCTGCGTGAGCTCAACACCCACCGCATGCGCGAGTTGCTGGCCGGCTTGTCGCTGGCCGATCTGCGCACGGTCGAGCGAGCGATCGCCATCCTGCAGCGCGGCGTCGACGCCGCTCCAACGACCGCCGATCCGTCCACCGGCCGCGCACCGTCGCTGCCACTCCTGGGAGATCCACGTTGAGCCGCCTGTCCGAACTCGCACTCGCCAAGCGCAGCGTCACGATCCTGCTCGCCGTCGGCCTGTTCATCGCCGGCATCTCGGCGTGGGGCAGCCTGAAGCAGGAGCTGCTGCCCGACATCCAGCTGCCGGTCATCACCATCGTCGCCCCGTTCCCGGGCGCGGGTTCAGCCGACGTCGCCGCGCAGGTCGCCGAACCGATCGAACGGGCCGTGTCGAGCGTGCCGCGGCTCGAGTCCGTGCAGTCGACGTCGGCGAACTCGATCGCCCTCGTGGTCGCCCAGTTCTCGTACGGCACCAACGTCAAGGAGGCGCTGGCCGCGATCGAGGACGGCCTTGCCGTCGCCGGACTGCCCGCTGCCGTGGATCCGAACGTCTCCGCGCTCGACATCAACGCGTCGCCGGTGATCATCGCATCGATCGGGGCTACGTCCGGGACGGACCTCGATGCGGTGGCCGACATCGTCCGGACCGAGGTCGTGCCGGAGATCGGCGCGCTCGAGGGCGTGGCCCGAGCGGACGTGACGGGCGGCCGGGAGCAGCGCCTGCTGATCACCCTCGATCCGGCGGCGCTGGCCGCCACCGGTGTATCGGTCAGCCAGATCAGCGGCGTCCTGACCGCCAACAACCTGACCTTTCCGTCCGGCCAGCTGTCGGCAGACGGGACGAAGATCCCCGTCTCGACGATCGGCGCGCTCACCTCGGTCGAGCAGGTGCGCGATCTCATCGTCGGCTATCGCCAGCCGGTACCGGTCGCCCCGGCCGATCCGACGGCGCCCGCCACGCCACCGGCGGCGCCGACGCCGGTGACCATCGATCGGGTCGGCGACGTCGAGCTGGTCGATGTCGCGACCACCGGCTATGGCCGCACGAACGGGAGCGAGTCACTGTCGCTGTCGGTCACCAAGACGTCCGACGCGAACACCGTCCTCGTCGCGGCGGCCGTCCAGGAGCGCCTCGCCGAGATCGCTGCCCGCCACCCCGACGTCGTCGCGCTGACGGTCGTCTCGGACCTGTCCGACTTCATCAAGGAGTCGACCGACGGCCTGCTCCGCGAAGGCGGGATGGGCGCCCTGTTCGCGGTGCTGACGATCTTCCTGTTCCTGTTCAGCCTGCGCTCGACACTCGTCGCCGCGATCTCGATCCCGCTCTCGATCCTGACCGCGCTCGTCGTCATGCAGCTGGCCGGCATCAGCCTGAACATCATGACCCTGGGCGGGCTGGCCGTGGCCGTCGGCCGGGTCGTCGACGATGCCATCGTCGTGCTCGAGAACATCTATCGCCACCGGGCCCTCGGCGAGGATCGTCTGACCGCCGTGCTGCGCGGCCCGCGTGAGGTCGCCAGCGCGATCACCGCGTCGACCCTGACCACGGTCGCCGTGTTCCTGCCGCTCGGGTTCGTGGGCGGCCTGGTCAGCCAGTTCTTCCTGCCGTTCGCCCTGACCGTGACGTTCGCGCTGCTGGCCTCGCTCGTCTGCGCGCTGACCGTCGTGCCGGTCCTGGCCTACTTCTTCGTCGACCGGGTCAAGCTCAACGTCGACGAGCACGGCGAGCCGCGCAACTCCCTGTGGGTCCGGCTGTACGACCCGACGATCCGGTTCGTCCTTCGCTCGCGCTGGACCGCGCTCGGCACCGTCGCGCTGGCCGGCGTCCTGTTCGCCGCGTCCCTCGGCCTGGTGTCATCGCTGCCGACCCAGTTCATCAATGCCGGCTCCGAGAAGATCCTGCAAGTGAGCGTCGCCCCGCCGACCGGCGCCACGTCCGAGGCCGTCCTCGATCGGGCGATCGTGGCCGAAGGGATCATCGCCGCCGACCCGGACGTGGAGCTCCTCCAGACGAGCATCCCCGGTGAGGGCGATACCAGCTTCCAGACGATCATCGCCGCCCGCAGCGGGCGGCCGGCGAACAGCGCAACGCTGACCGTCCGGCTCGACCCGTCGGTCGACCTGGCGGCCAAGACGAGCCAGCTGTCGGAGGCACTCGGGCCGGTGAAGCAGGACGGCTATGACGTGCAGGTGTCGGAAGCGGCCGGATTCACGAGCAATGGCCTCAACGTCATCGTCAGCGGCCCCGACCGCACGGTCGTCGGGACCGCGACGGACGCGGTGGTCAACGCCCTGTCCGACCAGCCCGACCTGACCGGTCTGCGCAGCGACCTGGTGGCGGCCACGCCGGAGATCCAGGTCACGGTCGACCCCGACAAGGCGATCGCCGTCGGGCTGACCGCGGCGCAGGTCGCCAACGAGGTCCGGACCGCCCTGGAGCCGACGACCCCGACCCGCGTGACGCTCGAGGTGGGCCGACCGATCGACCTCGTCATCGAGGTGAACGCGTCGGCCACCGACTCACTCCGACAGCTTCGTGCGCTGCCGGTCGGGACCGTCAGCAAGGTGCCGCTCAGTCGCGTCGCCAGCGTCGAACAGGTCGATGTGCAGGGTTCCATCACCCGGATCGACCAGGCGCCGGCCGCTTCGATCACGGCCGAGATCACGAGCGAGGACACGGGCGCGGTGTCCGGTGCGGTCCAGACGCGGATCGACGCGCTCGTCGCCGACGGCACCATCCCGCCCAATGCGACGGTCGAGTTGGCCGGCGTCAGCCAGCAGCAGAGCGAAGCCTTCGGTGGGCTGTTCGCCTCGATGGGCGTCGCGGTCCTGCTCGTCTACGTGATGATGGTGCTGACCTTCAACTCGCTCGTCACCCCGTTCATCATCCTGTTCAGCCTTCCACTCGCGACCATCGGCGCGTTCCCCGCGCTGTACCTGACCGGGCGACCGATCGGCGTCAGCGCGCTCATCGGCTTCCTCATGCTGATCGGCATCGTCGTCACCAACGCGATCGTCCTGCTCGATCTGGTCGAGCGGCTGCGACGCGAGGGACATCCGACCCGGGTCGCCCTTGTGGAGGGTGGCCGGACGCGTGTCCGGCCGATCCTGATGACGGCGATCGCGACCATCCTCGCGCTGATCCCGCTGGCCGCGGGGTTCAACCAGGGCTCGATCATCGCCGCAGAGCTCGGTACGGTCGTCATCGGCGGCCTGTTCAGCTCCACGTTCCTGACGCTGTTGGTCGTCCCGGCGGTGTATCTGCTCGTGGCCGGCGTGAAGGACCGGGTCGGCCGGACCCGGCTGGCCCCGTCGGCGGAGGTCCCGGAGTCGGGCGTCGCGACCGTCTGAGACGGCTTGCGGCGACCGTCACGCCGCCGCAAGCCGGGGACCATCCGCGCCCGCAGGGACGCAACCACCCGAGGCGTATCCTGTACTCCTAGACCCCAAGGAGGAGGCCGTATCGATGGCTGAGCTGAAGTTCAAGGACATCCGGCTGCCGGAGCTGAAGTTGCCGGAGATGTCTCGCGACGACATCGCGAAGGCCCTCGGTGAGACGCGCAAGGAGCTCGTCGGCGTCCGCAAGGACCTGTCCGAGTTCCGTCGCGAGTTCGAGATGCCGAAGGTCGAGCTGCCCAAGGCGCCGGCCGTGGAGATGCCGACGGTCGATGAGGCACGGGCCATGGTGAAGGACGCGCAAAAGGCGGCCCGACAGGCGGCCAAGGACGCCGGCAAGAGCGCGCGCAAGGCCACCAACAAGATGGGCAAGGAGGTGACTCGCGCGGCGCAGGACGCCGGGCTGGTCGATCGTCCGTCCCGCCTGCCGTTCATCCTTGCCGGCCTCGTCACGCTCGGGCTTGTCGCCTGGGCGCTGATGAACTCGCCGCGGCTCAAGGAGCGCATCAAGGCCGCGGCCGACGAGGCTCGCACGAAGATGGCGGACCGCGGCGACGCCGAGTGGGACAGCCCCCGCGCGTTCGACGCGGCCACGACCGCCGGTGTCGAGCCGTCCACGTACGAGGGCGCGCTGTCCTCGACGGACAGCCCGTTCGAGGAGCCGCCGAGCGACCTGCCCAAGGGCCTCGGCAAGACCAACGGCAGCCGCACGCTCGATCCCAATGAGGCGACCCACGCCTGACCGAGACTGAGCGCCGCTGCGGCGCCGAGCCGAAACCCGACCGCCCCGGACCGACCGGGGCGGTCGTTCATGTCCGCCGCGCGCCGGGCCGGTCCGCCGCGCGCCGGGCCGCCGATCGATCCATCCCTCGGGACACGTCGTCGGGCCGATGCGTCGCGGCTACCATCGCGGCCCATGCCCAGCCCATCCGGACCGTGGCCGATCATCCGCCGCGTCCTGGCCAGCCGGTCCCTGCGACGCGTGTTGCCCGCCTATCTCCTGTTCAACGCCGCCGAGTACGGGACATGGGTGGCGATGCTGCTGTACGCCCATGAGCGGACAGGGCCGGCGTCGGTCGGGCTGGTCGCCCTCGTCCAACTCGTGCCGGCCGCCATCGTGGCACCGGCCGCCGCGGGGTTGGGGGACCGGTTCCCGCGCGAGCGGATCCTGGCCGCGGGCTACCTGGTCCAGGCCGTGGCCGTGCTGGCCACCAGCGCCGCGATGGCGGCCGCGGCGCCCGTCCTCGTCGTGTACGGAGTCGCCGCCGCAGCGGCGTCCTCGTTCGTCGTCACTCGACCGACCCAATCGGCCCTGCTGCCGGCCCTGGCGCGGACGCCCGATGAGCTGTCGGCGGGCAATGCCACGGTCGGTGTGGTCGAGGGTGCGGGCGTCCTGCTCGGGCCGCTGGTCGCGGCCGCGATCCTGGCGGGCTCGACCCCGGCCGCGGTGTTCCTGGTCGGTGGTGGCGGACTGATCGTGGCGGCCGTGTCGACCTTCGGCCTGCGTCCGATCGGGGGTCTTGCGGCGATTGCCGACGACGGCGAGGGCGCCGGGGGCGCCGGCATGGCAGGTTCTCCGGATGACGGTTTGCTGGCCGGCCTGTCGATGGTCGTGGGCGATCGCGACGCGCGGCTGGTGGTCGGGCTGCTCACCGCCTGCTTCCTGATGATCGGGTCGGCCGACGTCCTGTTCGTCCTGCTCGCGCTCGACCGATTGGGCATCGGCGACTCGGGTGCCGGGGTCCTGGCGGCGGCCCTTGGCGCCGGCAGCGTGGTCGGAGGGGGGCTCGCGTTCGGGCTGATCGGACGGCAACGTGTGGCGGTCGTCGCCATCGGCGGTTCGCTGGCCTGGGCCGCCGCCCTCGCAACGGTGGGACTGACCGCGTCGGCGATCGTCGCCCCGTGGCTGATCGTCGTCGGTGGCGCGGGCCTGGCGATCGTCAACATCGCCGGACGCACGCTGCTCCAGCGATCCATCCGCGACGAGATCCTGGCGCGGGTGTTCGGGCTGCAGGAGGGCCTGGCCATGGCGGGTTTGGCGCTCGGTTCCATCCTCGTGCCCGTCGCGGTCGGAGCCTTCGGACTGGTGGGGGCGACCGTGGCACTGGCCGTGGCGATGCCGGTGTTCGTGGCCATCGTCTGGCCGGCGCTGACCGATCTCGACCGGCGGGCGCTGGTGCCGGTGGCGCAGCTGGCACTGTTCCGGCGCACGCCGGTGTTCGGCGCGCTGCCCGGCCCGCAACTGGAGGCGATCGCCCGCCGGGCGACATGGCTGACCGTGCCGGCTGGTACCACCGTCATCCGCGAGGGTGATGCGGGTGACCGGTTCTACGTCCTGGCCGACGGCGAGCTCGAGGTCAGTCGGGCCGGGCGCCCGATCCGATCCCTCACCGCGGCAGGCGAGGGCTTCGGCGAGATCGCCTTGCTGCGCGGCGTGCCCCGCACGGCAACGGTCACGACGACGGCCGACAGCACCCTGCTGGCGATCGATCGGGCGCCGTTCCTCGCCGCCATCACCGGCCATCCGGACGCGTTCGCCGCCGCGCACCGGGAGGCGGCCAGGCGCTCGATGTGAGGCTCGATGGCCGTCGATCCGTGGCCGCGTTGACGCTTCTGCCGCTAATCCCGATAATCTAGGTCGGAATTGAACCACGCCCGGCTGGATCACCGCCGCGCCATCGCCCCGAGACCGAGGACCGCATGACCGCCACTCGCGAGATCGTCACCGACCAGCGCGACCAGTTCGCGTTCCACGACGACATCGCCTATCTCCGGGAGACCAAACGCGGCCTGACTCGAGCGACCGTCGAGGAGATCAGCGGCTTCAAGGAGGAGCCGGACTGGATGCTCCAGTTCCGCCTCCGCGCGTTCGACCATTTCCAGCAGCGGGCGATGCCCACCTGGACCGACGGCCTCGATCGGATCGACTTCGACAAGATCGTCTACTACCGCAAGCCGTCCGAGCGCGAAGAGAAGTCGTGGGACGACGTGCCGGAGCAGATCAAGGCGACGTTCGAGAAGCTCGGCATCCCGGAGGCGGAGCGCAAGTTCCTGGCCGGGGTCGGCGCGCAGTACGACTCCGAGGTGGTCTACCACAACGTCCGCGAGGAGCTCACCAAGATCGGCGTCGTGTTCATGGGCACCGACCAGGCGCTCAAGGAATACCCGGACATCTTCCGCCGCTACTTCGGCACGATCGTCCCGCCAGAGGACAACAAGTTCGCCGCCCTCAACAGCGCGGTGTGGTCCGGTGGCTCGTTCGTGTACGTCCCCAAGGGCGTCGAGGTGCCGCTCCCGTTGCAGGCGTACTTCCGGATCAACGGCGAGAACACCGGTCAGTTCGAGCGGACCCTGATCGTCGTCGATGAAGGCGCCAAGGTCCATTACATCGAGGGCTGCACCGCACCCATCTACGCCACCGACTCGCTCCATGCCGCGGTCGTCGAGGTCGTCGCGCTGCCGGGCTCCAAGGTCCGCTACACGACCATCCAGAACTGGTCGAACGACGTCTACAACCTCGTGACCAAGCGGGCGCACGCGCACGAGAACAGCACGGTCGAGTGGATCGACGCCAACACCGGCTCGCGCAAGACGGTCAAGTTCCCGGCCATCTACCTGCGCGGCGAGGGTGCGACCGCCGACATCATCAGCGTCGCGGTCGCCGGCAGGGGCCAGCACCAGGACACCGGCGCGAAGGCCATCCATCTCGCCCCGAACACCCGCTCGCGGATCGTCTCCAAGTCCGTCAGCAAGGACGGCGGTCGGGCGACCTACCGCGGCCAGCTCAAGGTCGCACCGGGGGCCACCAACGTCGTGGCCAGCGTTCGCTGCGACGCCCTGATGCTCGACGACCAGAGCCGCAGCGACACCTACCCGTACATCGACATCCAGGAAGACGACACGACGATGAGTCACGAGGCGACCGTCGGGAAGGTCTCGGCGGATCAGGTCTTCTACCTGATGGCCCGCGGCCTGACTGAGAACGAGGCGACCAACCTGATCGTCCAGGGCTTCCTCGAGATCTTCACCAAGGAACTGCCGATGGAGTACGCCATCGAGTTCAATCGGCTCGTCAAGATGGAGATGGAAGGGTCGCTCGGTTGACCGTCCCGACCTCGGATCCCGAGGCGGGCGTTCGGACCGCTCGTCCCAGACCCGCCCGTCGCGCGCTCGACGACCTGTCGTTGCCGGTCGATGCGTCGCTCGTCGAGGCGCTCGCCTCGGCCTCACCGGACTGGCTCGCCGCCGACCGGCGCGCGGCCTTCGCCGCGTGGTCGGAGCTGCCGGCCGAATCCAACCTGCTGTACACCCCGTACATCGACCTGCGGGCGGCGCGGCTCGAGGGCGCCAGGGTCGTGACGGAGCCGACGGCGTCGACACCGGCCGCCGCGACCCTTCCCGGCGACACCGACGCCCTGGTCGAGATCGTCGAGGGATGGCCGACCGCCGCGATCCTGTCCGAGGCGGCGCGCGCCGCGGGCCTCGTCGTCCGGCCGCTCCCTGATGCACTGGAGGCCGCGCGCGACCTGCTCGCCTCGCCCGGCCTGCCGGCTACCGACAAGTTCGCCCAGCTGACCCGTGCCCTGTGGACCCAGGGGGTCGTCGTCGACGTGCCGGCCGGGGTCGTCCTCGAGCGCCCGATCGTGGTCCGCTGGATCATCGACGCCCCCGATCGCGCGCTGTTCACGCGGACGCTGGTCCGCCTCGGGGATGGTGCGTCGGCGTCGCTCGTGGAGGAACTGGTCGGGGCGCCCGCCGCAACAGCCCCCAAGCCCGCCGGGCAGACTCTGTTCGCGGGCACCACCGAGGTCACGCTCGGCGCCGGCGCCAGCCTCCAGGTCGCGAGCCTGCAGGAGCTGCCCGGTCATGTCGTCGCGTTGCAGCACCGCACGGCCTCGATCGGGGAGGGGGCCGCCCTGCAGTGGGCCCTGGCCCAGCTCGGCGGCCGGCTCGTTCGCAGCCGGGTCGACAACCGCCTGGTGGGCGACCGCAGCTCGGTCGAGCAGGTCGAGATCGTGTTCGGGGCGGACGAGCAGCTGTTCGACCTGACCTCGTACACGACCCACATCGGCCGCGACACGACGGGCGACCTGTTGTCCAAGGCCGCCCTGCTCGAGCGAGCCCGGACCTATCTCAAGGGCCTGATCGTCATCGACAAGAGCGCGATCGGCACCGACAGCTTCCTCGGCGAGTTCGGCATGAACCTCTCGAAGCAGGCACGCTCGGTCGCGATCCCCAGCCTCGAGATCGATCAGCCCGACTGCCGGCGGGCGGCCCATTCCAGTTCGGTCGGGCCGGTCGACGAGACGCAGCTGTTCTATCTCGAATCGCGCGGCATCCCGCCGGACGAGGCGCGCAAGTTCATCGTGCTCGGCTTTCTCGAGCCGGTCGTGGCGCGGGTGCCGCTGGCCTCGGCACGCGATCGACTGCGCGAACTGCTCGAAGCCAAGTGGACTGCCGGCACCGACGGTGTGACCGGTGAGGCCGCGGCCTGATGCCTCCACAACCTCCGTTGCCCGAGCCCCGTCGTGGCGGGGCATCCCGATGAGGCGGATCGACCTGCTCGGTGTCGACGAGGTCGGCGACGGCGAGATGAAGATGGCCTGGGTCGACGGTACGGACCAGGTGCTGGTGGTCAACACCGGTGGCGAGTACACGGCGGTGCAGGGGATCTGCTCGCATGAGTACTTCGAGCTCGACAAGGGGTTCCTGACCAACGGCACGCTGACCTGCGCGTTGCACCTGTCGCGCTTCGACCTGTCGAACGGCGAACCGCTTGATCCGCCGGCCGAGGAACCGCTGGCGGTCTACCCCGTCGTCATCGAGGCCGGCCGCGTGCTGATCGAGGTGCCCGACGGTCCGCTCGAGATCAGCGAGTAGGTCGCGCTCGGAGTGGGTGGGTACCGGCCGGTACCAAGGTCCGGTGGCGGCCAGGCGCCCCGGCCACGTAGGGTCGGACGACCATGCAGGGGGTCGAGTTCCAGGGATTTGCGGGCGATTGCACGATCGCCGCGCGCATCACCATGTTCGGCGAGCGGCTGACCGACTTCCTCAACGGGCAGGAGCGGTTCCAGCTGCACAAGGTCGAGTTCGAGAGCCTCGAGGATGGTCATCGACTGCAGGTCGATTCGGTCAACCTCGAACGCTCCGACCTCCTGGCGGTGGTCGGCACGGGACCGCGCGGTTCCGAGAAGCAGCGGATCCGGCTCGAGGAGACCCGGTTGCAGCTGTCGGTCGGGCCGTACATCGTCCTCGGACGGCTGCACATCCCGCCGGGGAGCGACCCGATGCAGAGCGTCATGCAGCGTGACCCGATGATCCCGCTGACCAGCGCGACGATGGCCTACAGCGTGGCCGGCGCGGTCGTCGCGCGGGACGTGGGCACGATCATCGTCAACCGACTGCAGGTCGACTGGATCGCGGCCACGGCCGACGAGGCGTCGCTGTTCCCGGAGGCGACCGTGCGCTCGCCGTTCAGCATGAGCCTGCAGAAGGACTTCAGCGGCCCCTCCACGCTGTAGCCGTCGCGGCCCGCCGGGCAGACCCCGCGATCGCTCAGGGCTGCAGCGTCAGCGTCGCCACGGTGGCGGCGTCGATCGCCGTTCGGCTGAACGGCAGCGGCAGGGAGCCCCCGTCGCGCCACGTCGCGACCTGGTCGTTGTAGTGGCGCTCGAAGGGCAGGCCCGACTGGCCGGTCGTGATGACGACGCGAGCGCCGTCGAGGTCGGACAGGTCGACGACCAGGCGGTACGAGGGCAGGTTGGTGACCGTGAAGACCTCGTCGATGCCGGCGCCCGTCGAGCCGGCCACCTCCGGGTCCGGGTAGCCGCGGCTGAGCTGGTAGTAGGTGTTGTTGACCGCGCCCGCAGCGCCGGGCACCGCCAGCGGGCCCACGTTGAGGTACCACTCGAGGGGCCCGATCCCGCTCGCGGTGCCGATGGTCTGCTCCCGGAACGTCGCGGTATGCAGGCGGCCCCAGGTCCAGGTATCGGGGTCACCCAGCGTCTGGAGGTCCGCCCCGGCCTGGTCGAGGGCACGCCCGATGACGTCGGCCTGGGCCTCGACGACGTCGGGCGTCGACCCGTCGTCCCACCACGGCGAGCTTGGGTCGAGCAGCAGGTTCGACAGCGCGACCCAGCTGGCCGGGCTGCCGACGTAGTCCCGCGCGAGCGGGCCCAGGTCGTCGTCGAAGATGGCCCGAAGGACGCGGTACTCCCAGGTCATGTAGGCGGCGCAGCCGAGGCTGTCGACGGTGCAGGCGCCGTCCCAGTCGGCGATGCGTGCGGCGACGCGGGCGCCGTCCGCGGTGCCGGCCGTCCCGGCTTCGCCGATGAACAGCGCGATGTCCTCCGCCCGGAGCGGTGCCGTGTCGTTTTGGATCGTGCTCATCTCGGGCAGGGTGAGGCCATCCTGCCCGTAGCCGCCGATCAGGTCGATGATCCGTTCGGCGCGGTAGCCCGGATCGAAATCCGCGCCGAAGAAGCGGGGATCGGCGGCGTCGACGATGGCGTTGTTGGCGCTGACGATCCAGCCATCGACCGGGTCCAGGGCCGTCGGCAGGTCATCGAACGGGATCCGCCCGGTCCACTCGCCGGTACCGTCGGAGCCGGATACCGGCCGGAGGCCGCGGTCCTCGGGGTCGGACCGCACCGGCAGGTAGCCCGGCAACTGGTAGCCGATATGGCCGTCGACGTCGGCGTACACGAAGTTCTGGGCCGGCGCGCCGTAGACCGACAGCGCGTCCCGGAACGCGGCGAAATCGCCGGCCGCATCGATCCGCAGGAACGCCTCGACCGTGCGATCCGGGGCGGCCTCGGGCAGGGTGGCCGACCAGCGCAGCGCCATCAGCGGCGCCCCGTCGAGCCGATCGTCGACATCGTTGAGCAGCGGGCCGTGGATCGTCTCGCGCACGGTCATGGCGACCGGGTCGCCGCCGGCCACGGCGATGGTCTCGGTGCGGGTGGTGAACGGTCGCGACGTGCCGTCCGGCCCGAGGTAGTGGGTGGGGTCGGCCGGGTCGACCGTCTCGATGACCAGGTCCTGCACGTCGGGTTCGGCGTTCGTCACGCCCCAGGCGATCCGCCCGTTGTGGCCGAGGACGACACCTGGGACACCAGGGAAGGTCACCCCCACGACGTCGTACGGGCAGGCCGCATCGACCGCGGCACAGTGCAGGCCGTTGATGTACCAGACCGACGGCATCGAGATGCCGAGATGGGGATCGTTGCCGAGCAGCGCCCCGCCCGAGGCCGACATCGCCGGACCGACCACCCAATCGTTCGAGCCGACGCTATGGTCCGAGGCCAGCGCGTCCCGGCCGCTGCCATCGAGACCGGCCAGCGCCAGCGCGTGGCCGCCGAGCCGGGCGACATCACGCCAGGCGGCGGCCTGGGCGGCAGTGAGCGTCGGCGCCGCGGCCCCGATCGCGTCCGTCGGCGCTGGATGGCCGGTGTCCGCTGCCGGCTCCACGTCCGGGGCCGGCACGATGACCGGCCCGAACTCGCGGGGCGCGAGCAGCTCGTCGGTGCGCGCGGGGTCACCGAGTCGGGCATCGGCCAGATAGCGGAACAGCTCGGCGTCCATGTTGCCGCCCAGATTCCAGGCCTGGACCTTGGCCCAGGTCAGCGTGTCGAGGGCGGTCCACGGCTCCGGCCGATCGCCGACGACGACGAACGACAGGCCGAGTCGATCGCGGTTGGCATCGAGCCATGCGTTCACGCCGCTGGCATACGCGTCGAGCACGGCCCGCGTGTCGGCCGTCAGCCCGGCCAGGTCGCGCTCGGCCGCCTGCCGCCAGCCGAGCGTCCGGATGAAGCGGTCCTGCCCGACCGAGCCCTTGCCGAACAGCTCCGACAACCGCCCGGCGCCGATGTGGCGCCAGACCTCCATCTGCCACATGCGCTCCGAGGCGTGCACGTAGCCCTGCGCCATGAACAGGTCATGGCTGCTCGTCGCCGTGATCTGGGCGATGCCGTTGATATCACGCTGCACGCTGACCGGCGCCGACAGGCCGGCTGCGCGCAGGGAGCCCGTGGTCTGCGGGAGCGCTCGTCCGGTGATCCAGGCGAGTGTCCCGACGGCGGTCGCCAGCCCGACCACGACGATGACGACGATGACCAGCGCGATCCGCTTGAGCCCCCGCACGGAACCTCCGACTCCCGGGTCCGCCGACACCGGTCGTGTGGCGCACCGCCCGCTAGTGTGGCGCCCGCGGCGGCGCGCCGCTCAGCCCGTCAGCAACGTGCCGACGTCGTCAGCCTCGGCGCGTCGCACGATGGCGTCCGCGAACACCACATCGGCCAGTCCGACCCCGAGGTGGGTCACCACGATGCGGCCGCTGGGTGGCGGGGTGGTGTCGGCCAGGATGGTCTCGCCGAGCGTGGCGTCGGGATCGGGGTAGTCGTCGAACTGGCCGGCGTCCCGGTTGGCGAGGAACTGGCCGCGCTCGTCGACGACGAACAGGGCGGCCTCGCGGGCGACCGACGCGGCGCACATCGTCGCGTAATCGACCGCCACGACCAGGGCGTCCGGGCGGAGCCAGTCGTCGGTCATGACCTGGCGACGCGCAGGCTCGGTGAAGGCGGCGGCCGAGATGACCACGTCGGCATCGCGCGCGGCCCGTTTCGCGTCGCCGACCGCGCTCGCAGCGCCGATGCCGGGCGTGTGGGCGGCGAGGTCGGCGAGGGCCTCGGCCCGCTCGAGGTGTCGGTCCGCCACGGACACGATGGCGCCGGGCAGCACGTGGCCGAGCATGGCGACATGACTGTGGCCCTGGACGCCGGCGCCGATGATGGCGACCCGGACCCCGTCACGGTCCGCCTCCCGCGCGAAGCGCGAGATCGCGACACCCGACACCGCCGCCGTCCGCTCCGCGGTGATCGGGCCGCCATCCAGGATGGCCCGAGTCGTGCCGGTCGAGGCATCGGTCAGCAGCACTACGGCATGGATCGCCGGCAGGCCGCGCTCGCGGTTGGCCGGGAAGCCCGCGACCCACTTGAGCCCGAGCAGGTCCGCGCTCGCGTCGCTTGACGCGTGCGGCCGCAGCGCCGCCGGCATGGCATGGGCGAACGAGCCCTCCGGCCGGGGGTGGACGGCGATCTTGGGCGGCAGCTCGGCGTCGGCCACGAGGGCGACCATCGTCCGCTCGGCCAGCGCGATGCGCTCGGCGACCGGGGGCATGGCGGCCCGGACGTCGCTCGCGGACAGGTAGCGGACGGTCGTGGTCATCGCGCCCGGAGTGTACGGCCAGGGCAGGGCCTGGATCGGACGGCCCGGGGCGCATCCGTTCGCGGCGCCGCGAGGGTACGATGCGGCCGTGGCGGCCATCGACATCCCCACCAGCCTGGACAACCTCAAGCTCGAGCGCGATGCGATCGTCCTGTACGACGCACTGTCGTCGATCGAGCGGGATCCGCGCCGCGCGGCGGCGTTCCAGCGGATCGCCGCCAACGAGCGTCGCCACGCCGACATCTGGGCGCGCAAGCTGACCGAGGCCGGCGCGCTGGTGCCGCCCGCCGGCGGGCCGCGCGCGCGGGTCCGGTTCATCATCGTCGTCGCCCGCCTGCTCGGGACGAGAGCCGTGACCGACCTGGTCAAGGCGCTCGAGGGCGATGAGGAAGCCGCCTATGACGCGCAGGGGTCGTCGCCCGACCTGGCCTCGATCGCGGCCGACGAGCGCGAGCACGCGGTCATCTGGGACCGCCTCGGCGTGGCCGGCCAGATCGACGCCGGCGGAGACCGCGTCGCCGCGGCCCGACTGGCGACGTCCGCCGCCGAGATCGTGTCGCGTGAGCGTTGGCACCGCGCCGGGGGTCGGTCGGGCACCGTCCGGGCGATCATCTTCGGGGTCAGCGACGGGCTCGTCAGCAACGTCTCGCTGGTGATGGGCGTGGCCGGCGCGGCGGCCAACAACCCTGGCTTCATCCTGCTTGCCGGCATCTCCGGTCTGCTCGCGGGCGCGTTCAGCATGGCGGTCGGCGAGTACGTGAGCATGCAGAGCCAGCGCGAGCTGTTCGCCCGCCAGATCGAGCTCGAGCGCGCCGAGCTGGAGGCCATGCCGGAGGAGGAGGAGGCGGAGCTCGCGGCGGCCTACCGTGGCAAGGGCTTCACCGAGGAGGAGGCGGCGCGCATCGCCCATCGCATCTTCCAGGACCCCGCGGTCGCCCTCGACATGCTCATCCGCGAGGAGCTCGGGCTCGACCCGGACGAGCTCGGGTCGCCGTGGGGTGCCGCCATCGGGTCATTCCTGGCCTTCGCCGTCGGGGCGATCGTGCCGGTCATCCCGTTCCTGTTCGGGGGTGGGACGCTGATCACGGCCGTGAGCCTCGGTCTGAGCCTCGTCGCGTTGTTCGCGGTCGGCGCCGCCGTCAGCCTGCTGACCGGGCGCAGCCTCATCTTCAGCGGCCTGCGCCAGTTGGGTCTCGGCCTCGGCGCCGCCATCGTGACCTACGTCATCGGCACGCTCATCGGCGTCGGGGTGGCAGGCTGAGGCCATGGGTGAGGCCAGCGCGCTCCGGGCACGGCTCCTCGAGGAGGGGCTCGATCCGGGCGCCTGGGCCAACGGGCCCGGCGATCGCTACGCGGCGCACGAGCACGGCTACGACAAGGTCATCGTGGTGGCCCAGGGCTCGATCCGGTTCGGATCGTCGGGTGACGACATCGAGCTCGCCATCGGCGACCGCCTCGAGCTGCCGGCGGGAACCGCCCACGACGCGACCGTCGGCCCACATGGCGTGTCCTGCCTCGAGGCCCATCTGCCCGCCGGGACGTTCCTGGAACCGACGCGTCGCAAGGCGGGTTCCTGGTGAGCGCAACCGCGGGAAACCGGTTCGCGCCGTGGCGACGTATCCCATGACGGGCAGCGGATCTGGCCCGGGTTCCGACGCGGCCCTCGTGCGCGAGGTGGCGGCCGGTTCCCAGGACGCGTTGGCGGCGCTCTATGACCGTCACGCGGACGCCATCTTCGCTGCGTCACGGCGGTTGACATCGGATCGAGGGATGGCTGAAGAAGTCGTACAGGAGACATTCCTGGCCTTGTGGGATCGCGCCGAGACCTACGACCCGTCGATCGGGTCGCTGGCGGCCTGGCTGCACACCATCGCCCGGAACCGGACGGTCGACCGACTGCGAGCGGCAGGCCGACGACCGACGCTCATCCCGTTGTCCGCCGCGGCCACCGGCGGCCCTGGTGGAGCCGGCGCCGAGGCGGCCGACGCCGATGCGATCGAGCGGCTGCTGGCGCGTGGATCGATGGTCGCCGGGGGCATGCCCGAGCCGTCACCCGAGCGCGAGGTCGCCTTGCGCGAGCTTCGGCTCGCGTTGCAGATCGCGCTGGCCGATATGCCCGAGGTCGAACGTGTGGTCATCGTCCTGGCCTACGCTGACGACCTGACCCAAGCGGAGATCGCGACGCGACTCGGTTGGCCGCTGGGCACCGTGAAGACGCGAACTCGCCGGGCCCTGGCCCACCTCCGAGCGGTGCTCGGCAGCGGGGTCGGGCCGGAGGTCGCGCGCTACATGGCGCCGGCCGGCGGGGCCAGTGCCGGTGCCACCTACCGGATCGACGGCGACTGATGGATCACGACGACGTCCGCGAGCGGCTGGAGCTGGCCGCGCTGGAGCCGGGCGGGCTCGACCGACTCATGGCCGGGGACACTCCCGAGGCGGCGGCGGTGGCGA
>DASSII010000091.1:0-21161 GCA_035692005.1 Candidatus Limnocylindrales bacterium
GCCGCCCCGGGCGTGCCGACCGACCCCGACAGCATCGCCGCGGCGGCGGCCGTGCGGACCACCGACCTGCTGCAGCGCTTCCGCCCCGGTCAGAACCTGGACGACGAGATCGCCGCCTACGAGCGGTCACAGGCCGAAGCCGCCGCGACGGTCGCGCCTGAGCCGACCATAGTGGCGGAGCCCGAGCCGGTCGCGGTGGCGGAGCCCGAGCCCGAACCCGAGCCGATCGCCGCGGCGACAGCTCCCGCGCCGGACATCGCTCTGGAGCCGGAACCCGAGCCAGTGGTCGCCGAGCCCGAACCCGAGCCCGCCGCGGCGGCGGAGCCCGAGCCGGTCGTCGCGGTGGAGCCTGAGCCCATCGTCGCCGAACCCGAACCCGAGCCGATCGCCGCGGCCGTGCAACCCGAACCGCCGGAGCTGCCAGCGCGCGACGACATCGTCGCCCAGCCGACCTGGTCCATCGTCGCGCCGGACACCTCGTCGGCGGACGCGACCGGAACCGGCGTCCCGCTCATCCCGCCGTCCGAACCTGGCGCGCAGCCGGCGGCCGCCAGTGCCGAGCCGCAATGGCCGGCACAGCCGGAGTGGCCGAGCGAACGACCGTCGGCCGGCCTCCCGTTCCTGGGCCGCCCGGCGGCGCCGACCGGCGGCATCGAGGCGCTCTGGGCGGAGTCTGCCCGCGAGGTCGTCAGCGCTCCGGCCGACGTGGCGGCCCGTGCCGCCGGGGGCGTCCAGCCGTGCGTCAGCTGCGGGCTGTCACTGTCCGCCAACGCCCGGTTCTGTCGGCGCTGCGGGAGCCGGCAGGGCTGACTCCGCGCTCGCGCTGTCGTCGCGCACCCGGACCCAGGCGGCACCGAGCAACAGGATCTGGAACGTGAACGACAGCCAGGCCAGGGCGACGAACGCGGTCGCGAGCGAGCCGGCGAACGCCGCCACCGCGACGATCCGGGGTGCCGCGAACAGGAACAGCTGACTGAGCAGGACGATCGCGACGCCACCGACCAGGGCGGGCAGGCGGATCGCTCGCCAGCTGGGGGCATGACTGGGAACGACCCGATAGATGACCAGCACGGCCGCCACGCCGATGGCCATCACCACCGGCAGCGACGTCACGACGCGCCGGATCCCGATGAGCGCCGTGGCCGAGGCTGGCAGGAGCACTTCGGCCGCGGTGGCGATGGCACCGGCGACGATGAGCGCGATGACCGCCACCACGAGACCGGCTACCCACACGAAACCGCGCCACGTCCGCCCCAGCACATCGCGTTCCGGTCGCTCCGTGAAGATCCGCGAGAAGGCGATATCGAGCGTGCTGTAGAACTGGCTGACCGTCCAGATCACGCCGACCACGCCGACGATCGACGACAGGGCGGCACCCTCGCTCATCGCATCGAGCGCTCCGTCGACGAGGTCGGCCAGCGGCGGCACGATCGCCCCGATGGCGGCGGCGAGCTGAGCCTGGACGCGCGGATCATCGACCAGCCAGCCGGCCAGGCCGAGGGTCACCAGCGCGATCGGCACGACCGCGAACAGCGCTGCAAAGGCCAGACCGTTCGCCAGCAGCCCACCGGGAGCTCGCCCGTAGACCTCCAGGACGGCCCGGACTCGGGCGACCGTCGGCTGGTCCAGGACCCGCTCGAGGAGCGCGGTCGGGTCCACTCGCGCCCCCGGTCAGTCCCGGAGCTCGTCGAACAAGGCGACCTGCACGGCATCCGCCGGTACGCGACGGGGACCCGCGATGAGCGCCCGGATCTCGCCGCGTCGAACGTAGCGGCGTCCCCCGAGCTTGATGCTCTGGAGCCGGCCCAGGCGTGCCCAACCGCCGATCGTCGCGGTCGTGAAGTGGACGTTCGAGCCGGCCAGGATCGCCTGCGCCTCGGACAAGGTGATCCAATCCGTGGCGGGCGGCATGTCAGTCGGCGGGCGTCGCAGGTGCCTTGGCCGGTGCCGGTTCGGCAGCGGCCGGCCGCTCGGAGGTCGGTCGTTCGCTGGTCGCTCCGGGCTCGGCGGGGGTGGTCGTCGCGTCGGCCGCCTGATCATCGCCGCGCTTCGACGAGGTGCCGGACGTCACCGCTGCGCGGCGCTCCTTCTTGGCCCAGCCCGACCCCTTGTAGTGGATGGCGGGTGCGGCGATCGCCTTGCGGATCGGGCCCGAACCACACAGGGGACAGGTGGTCGGCGGCTCGGCGTGGACGCCGTGGATGAGTTCGAACCGGCGGCCGCAGGCCGCGCAGTCGTAGTCGTACAGGGGCACGCCGCGAGTCTCGCTCAGCCGCGCAGGAGACGCATGCCGCACTTGGGGCAATAGAACGCCCGCTCGTGCGCCGAGGCGAACCCGCAGTGGGCGCAGACCAGGCCACCCCGCCCGGCCGCGGGGACCGGTCGCTCGATGGCCGTCAGTCCCATCGCATGCTGATTGGCAAGGATGTTCGACAGGATGCCGGCCAGGAGCTTGGAACCGATCCGGTCGGTGTCGCCGCGAACGCCCCGCCCGCCCCAGCCGACGACCGCCCGGCAGATCATGTCGCCGGTCGCCTCGTCCCAGTGCGCGGCCACCCCACCGACCACGGCGTTGTACTCGGGATAGCCGCTCGTGTCGATCTCACCATCGAGCAGCGAGCACACGAACGTGTCGAACGCGAGGTCGACGGCGTCGATCGACTCGAGCACGACCAGCGCGTGGCGGGTGATGGGCGAGTGGACGTGATGCGCATTGAGCCACTGCATCGCCTCCGACGGGCGGGCGATGGTCGGCGTCGCCTGGCTGAACTCGATGGGCAGCGGCTCGACGACCTCGATCTCCGACTTGGCCAGCCCGACCAGCATCGACGGCAGCTCGCTCATCGCCTGCGGGCCGGTCCGCATCCGGACGCCCTCGCTGGTCTTGCCCGCGTAGTACAGCTTGAGCTGGAACTCCTGGGCGACCACTTCCTCGGGCATCACGACCGACCCGGTCGGCGCGGCCGCGATGGGCTGGGCCGACACGTCGCCGGCGGTGTTCTTGCGCTTGAGGAAATCGAGCGGCACGAGCGGCCTCCCCGGGATGCTCAGGAAACGGGCGTCATCGTAGCAGGGGCGTCAGATGGCGACTGCGACGATCGCCTCGTGCGGCCGGAGGGTCGTCGGTGACCCTGGCGTGAGCCGATCGGGCAGGTCGCGATGGCTCCCGACGACCGGCCGCCAGCCGCCGGACCCACCATGTGGCCGGGGGATCCGCGGGTGATGATCGTGATCGGCGAACCCGATGAGCACGAGCACGTCCGAGCCGGAGCCGCGCCGCCGATAGCCCAGCACGTCGGGGTCGCCCGTGCGCACCATCGTCAGCGATCCGTCCTGGAGCGATGCCAGCCCGTTCCGCGCGGCGATGAGCCGCTGGTAGCAGGCCAGCACCGAATCGGGGTCGGCCCGCTGGACCGCCACGTTGCGCTGGTCCACGTCGGGCCCGAGGCGCAGCCACGGCCGGCCCGTCGTGAACCCGCCCCCCGGCCCCGGCCGCCACGGCATCGGCGTGCGTGACGCGGAGCGATCCCACCAACTGAAGCCCGGGCCGACGTGGCGCGCGGCCTCGTCGATGCTCTCGTCGGGCGGGACCTCGACGACGCCCATGCCAAGCTCCTCGCCGTAGTACAGGAACGGCGTCCCACGCATCGTCAGCTCGAGCACGGCCGCCGCCCGGGCGATCGCGTCGCGCTGCGGGCCGGTGGCGCCGACCGAATCGGCCAGCTTCGAGACGTGCCGCGGCTGATCGTGATTGCTGAGGACGATGGTCGGCCAGCGATCGGGCCCGAAGGCACGTTCACGGCGCCGGATGGCGGCAGCGAACGCGGGCGCCGACCACGGCTGATCGAGCAGCTCCCAGTCGAACACGAGGTGGTGGCCGGCGGTCAACGCTGCCGCGCCCTCGGTCGTGCCCACGAACAGCTCGCCGACGGTCATGTGCCCGGGCGTGGCGTCGACCACCGCCCGGAACCGTTCGATGAGCTCGGGCAGGTCGGGTTGGTCGAAGTCGTACTGATGGAGCTGACGGGTCCACGCGTCGCGACCGCGTCGACGCGGGTTGGCCAGCGCGTCGGGGTGTTTGAGGAACACGTTGAAGGTGTCGAGCCGGAAGCCGTCCACGCCGCGCGCCAGCCAACCGCGGACCATCGCGAACTGCGCGGCGACGACAGCCGGATTGCGCCAGTCGAGCTCCGGCTGCTCGGCCAGGAACGTGTGGTGGTAGAACTGGCCGCGACCGGGCTCATAGGTCCAGCCCGGACCGCCGAACCACGACACCCAGTCGTTGGGCGGCAGCGGCCGGCCGCGTCGATCGGTGCCCGCCGGATCGCGCCACAGGTACCAGTCGGCGTACGGTCCCTCGCGCGACGCGCGTGAGGCGATGAACCACGGATGCTGGTCGCTGGTGTGGTTCATCACCAGGTCCATCACGATGCGGATGCCGCGTCGATGGGCCTCGCGCACCAGTCGGTCGAAGTCCGCCTCGCTACCGAAGAGCGGATCGACGGCCGTGTGGTCGCTGACGTCGTAGCCGACATCGATCCCGGGCGACGGGTAGATCGGCGACAGCCACACTGCGTCGACGTCGAGGCCGTCGCGGCCGAGGTAGTCGAGGTGGTCGACGATGCCGCGCAGGTCGCCCGTGCCGTCACCGTCCGTGTCGGCGAAGCTGCGCGGGTAGATCTGGTAGAACACGCCGCGCTGCCACCAGTCGGGACCGTAGCGAAATGGATCGGCTGCTGCCTGCCGACCGCTGCGCTGCCCGACGGTCACGGCTCCTCCCTCGCCCACGGGCCGCCGGCGTCGCCTCCGGTCGCGGACGTTCCGGGCTTGACAACGGGACACGGGGGCGTCATTGATACGCGTTACTGACGCGTGTTAGTCGACCATGTCGCGGGCGCGCCGTCAAGGAGGAGGAGCCGGATCGTCGATGGCCAGGCGACCGACCAGCGCGGACGTGGCGACTGCCGCCGGGGTGTCCCGGACGACGGTGTCGTTCGTGCTGAACGGGCGCCAGGACGTGAAGATCCCGGACGAGACCCGCCAACGCGTGCTGTCGGCCGCACAGCGTCTCGGCTACCACCCGCACGCTCCGGCGCGCCAGCTGGCCGGCGGGCGCAGCCACGTCATCGCCCTCGTCCTGCGCCAGACCGCCGAACAGATCGCCAGTGATGCCGTCCTCGCCGAGACGCTCCGTGGCTTGGCCGGTGCGGCCCGTGCCGCCGGTGCCCGGGTGCTGGTCGAGCAGCTCGCTCCGGGTGACGCCGATGCGAGCTACGCCGCACTCCTGCGCGCCCAGCACGCCGACGGCCTGGTCATCTCCGGCCCGCGGCTCGACGACCCGTCGATCATCGGCCTCGTCAACGACGACTTCCCGATCGTCATCCAGGGCGCCTTCCCCGGTCTGGCGGTGGCCAGCGTCGACGTCGACAACGTCGCCGGCTCGCGCGGCGCCGTCGAGCACCTCCTGTCGCTCGGCCATCGGCGGATCGCCTGCATCACCAATGCGCCGGTCGTGTACAGCGCCGCGCGCGAACGGCTCGAGGGCTATCGCCAGGCGCTCCGGGCAGCGGGCCTGCCGACACCCGACGAGTTGGTGGCTGAGGCGGCCTTCGACGCGCCGAGCGGCCGCACGGCCATGGCCCGGCTGCTGGCGACCACCAGCTTCAGCGCCGCGTTCGTGGCCAGCGACGTGGTCGCCCTCGGCGCGATCGGCGCCCTGCGCGATGCTGGTATGCGGGTGCCACGCGATATCTCCATCGTGGGCTTCGATGACATCCCCCTCGCCGGATACTTCGATCCACCACTCACCACGGTCCGGCTGCCGGCCTTCGAGCTCGGGCAGGCCGCCGGACGGGTCCTCTTCGATCGCATCGCCGGGCGACCGATCGTCGATCGGATCCTGCTTCCGACCGAGCTTGTCGTGCGTGGCTCGACGGCACCAGCCGTCGACGCGCGGGAACCGGCCCTGACGACCGGGTCCTGACACTACCCAGGAGGACGGCCCGGACGACCGGGCCGACGGAACGGGAAAGGAGACTGGATATGGAGGAGCGGACGATCCGTTGGCGACGCGCCAGCGGACTCCTGGCGGCGGTCGCCATCCTGGCGGCTGCCTGCAGCAGCCCGGGTACCACGGCGAGTCCCGCCGCGAGCTCGGGAGCGAGCCCATCGGCGGCGGGCAGTGGCGGCGAATCGCCGGCTGCCAGCGGCGGCCAGATCGGCGGCACGGTCACGGTCATCGGCACGTGGGGCGGCTCCGAGCAGGAGTCCTTCCTGGCCATGGTCAAGCCGTTCGAGGACTCGACCGGCGTCGACGTCCAGTACACCGGCACGCGCGACATCAATACCGTCCTGTCGACCGGTGTCGCCTCGGGCATCCTGCCCGACGTCGCCGGCCTGCCGGGTCCCGGCCAGCTCGTGGAATGGGCCAAGGCCGGGGCGATCAAGCCGCTCGATGACGTCCTCGACACGGCCGCCTACAAGGCCGACACGGCGCCCGCGCTGGTCGACCTCGGCACCGTCGACGGCAAGATCAGCGGCATCTTCATCAAGGCGGCCGTCAAGGGCCTGATCTGGTTCAACCCGGAGGTCTACAAGGGCGGCGAGCCCGCCACCTGGGATGCCCTGACCGGGACCTCCCCCGCCCCGGCCGACAAGCTGTGGTGCATCGGCCTCGAGTCGGGCGCCGCGTCCGGCTGGCCCGGCACCGACTGGATCGAGGACTTCGTCCTGCGCCAGGCTGGCCCCGACGTCTACGACGCCTGGGTGGCCGGAACGCAGAAGTGGACGTCGCCCGAGATCAAGGCCGCGTTCGAGGCCTTCGGATCAGCGGTCAGCAACGCCTACGGCGGCTCGAACGCGGTCCTCACCACCAACTTCGGGGACGGCGGCAACCAGCTGTTCACCAGCCCGCCAGGCTGCATCTTCCACCACCAGGCCAGCTTTATCACCGACTTCTTCAAGAAGCAGGGTGGCGCGAAGGACGGTCAGTTCGACTTCTTCCGCATGCCCGACATCAACCCCTCGTTCGCCGGTGCGACGACCGGTGCCGGTGACCTGTTTGGCATGTTCAACGACACCCCGCAGGCACGGGCCCTGATGGCCTACCTCGTCACCCCCGAAGCCCAGGCGATCTGGGTCGAGCGCGGTGGCGCCCTGTCGGCCAACACCAAGGTCACGACCTATCCCGACGACATCAGCAAGCGTTCGGCGGAGATCCTGGCCAGCTCCAAGATCTTCCGCTTCGACGGCTCGGACCTGATGCCGGTCGCGATGAACGATTCGTTCTGGAAGGCGATCCTCGACTACGTCAAGGATCCATCCCAGCTCGATTCCATCCTGGCCAACCTCGACACCGTCCAGACCAGCGCCTACGGCGGCTGAGCCCGGATCCAGCGACCGGGGCCTCCGGGCCCCGGTCGACTTCGACCCCACCCCGACTGGAGGACGTCGCCGATGGATGGTCGGCTGATCACTGCGCTGATCGTCGTGATCGGCGTGCCCGCGGTCCTGTTCGGCTACATCGTCTTCACGGAGCGACTCATCCGGCTGGCGCCGGATCGGTTCCAGGAGCGACTGCGCCCATGGGTCTGGTTGTTCCCGGCGATCGCCTTCCTCACCGTGTTCCTCGTCTACCCGACGGTCTACACCATCTACCTGAGCTTCCTTGACAAGTTCACCAAGAACTTCATCGGGCTCGACAACTACATCTACTTCTTCACGACCTCCGACACGCTGACCGCGCTGCGCAACAACGCGATCTGGCTGGTGCTGCTGACCCTGTTCGCCGTCGGTGGCGGCCTGATCATCGCCATCCTGGTCGATCGGGTGCGCTACGAGTCGGTCGCCAAGTCGATCATCTTCGTGCCCCTCGCGATCAGCTTCGTCGGCGCCGGCGTCATCTGGAAGTTCATGTTCGACTACCGCCCACCCGGCCAACCGCAGACCGGCACCCTGAACGGCATCCTCGGGTCGGTCGGCCAGGATCCGGTCCCATGGCTGCTCAACTCGCCGCTCAACACGGTGATGCTGATCGTGGTGGCGGCCTGGATCTGGACGGGCTTCTGCATGGTCATCCTGTCCGGCGCGCTCAAGGGCATCAGCACCGAGCTGCTCGAGGCAGCACGGGTCGACGGCGCCAATGAGTGGCAGGTGTTCCGCGGGATCACCTTCCCGCTACTGCTGCCGACCATCGCGGTCGTGGCGACGACGATGGTCATCACCTCGCTCAAGGCGTTCGACATCGTCTACGTCATGACCAACGGGGCGTTCGATACCGAGGTCATCGCCAACCGGATGTACAAGGAGCTATTCGCGTTCGGCCAGCCCGGACGCGCCAGCGCGACCGCGGTCCTGCTGCTGCTCCTGATCATCCCGGTCATGGCCGTCAACATCCGGCGCTTCCGCGCCCAGGAGGCCATGCGATGAGTCTCGAGCGTCCGACGGAGCTCGCCGCCGTGGGGCCGCGCAGCGCGGTCAGGGGCCGTCCGCCGGTCCGTTGGGGCCGCCTCGCCCTCCACGCCGTGCTGGTGATCCTCATGATCGTCTGGCTGCTGCCGACGATCGGCATGCTGGTCAACTCGTTCCGGCCCGCAGCGGACGTCAGCCGGACCGGCTGGTGGACGGCGCTGTCACCGACCGCCCAGTTCACGATGGAGAACTACCAGCACGTGTTGGCCCAGAACGGCCTGGGCCAGGCGTTCATCAACAGCCTGTTCATCACCATCCCGGCGACGGTCATCCCGATCGCTGTCGCCTCGTTCGCCGCGTACGCGTTCGCGTGGATGCGCTTCCCCGGCCGCGACGTGCTGTTCATCATCGTCGTCGGCCTGCTGGTCATCCCGCTCCAGACGACGTTCGTGCCGATCCTGCGGTTGTTCCGCGACCTCGGCATCGCCGGCGACTTCCTGACCGTCTGGCTGGCCCACACCGGCTACGGCCTGCCGTTCGCGATCTTCCTGTTGCGCAAC
Organism: Candidatus Limnocylindrales bacterium; assembly: GCA_035692005.1. Taxonomy (GTDB): domain Bacteria; phylum Chloroflexota; class Limnocylindria; order Limnocylindrales; family CSP1-4; genus SPCO01. Next base: position 8,970 of record DASSII010000091.1, read on the forward strand.
TACATGGGCGGCTTGCCGCGCGAGGTGTTCGAGTCGGCCGCCATCGATGGGGCCAGCCCGGCGACCGCGTTCTTCCGGCTGGCACTGCCGATGAGCGTTCCGGCCATCGCCGCGCTGGTGATCTTCCAGTTCCTGTTCGTGTGGAACGACCTGCTGGTCGCGCTCATCTACCTCGGGGCGGCGAACGCGCCGAACCTGCCGCTCACCGTCCTTGTCGCCAACTTGTCCAACTCGCTCGGCGGCGAGTGGCACTACCTGATGGCCGCGGCCTTCCTGTCGATGGCGCTGCCGTTGCTCGTGTTCTTCGGCCTGCAGCGCTACTTCGTGCGCGGCATCACCGGTGGTGCCGTCAAGGGCTGATCGTCCACGGCGGCCGGGCGAGGCTTCCCTCCTCCTCTCGTCCGGCCGCCATCCCCGCCACGCAGCGGGGCCGCGCTCGACGGGCGGCCGCGGACAACCGCGAACCCGGTCGTGTTCGAGAGCACGTCGAACTCGCCGTCCGAGAAGCGGATCGACAGCTCACCGCGACCGGCGCGGAGCGTCCGCATGGTGAGGTCCGGCAGCCAGGCGGGCAGGGCCGGGTCGACGTACAGCCGGGCTCCCTCGGCGTCGGTCACGGCTTGCAGCCCGCACAGGACGGCGATCATCCGGAAGATTGCGCTCGCTGCCCAGGCCTGGGGCACGTTCGCTTCGAGGTACTGGACCGGGAAATTGCCCGGCTTGCGGGCCAGCCCGGCGAACAGCTCTGGCAGGCGATTGGCCACGAATCGTTCGGCCGCGTCGAACATCCCGCCGGCGACCCGGGATGCCTCCGCATCGAACCCGTAGCGCCGGAAACCGCCGGCGATGATGGCGTTGTCGTGCGGCCAGACCGTGCCGGTGTGATAGCTGAACGGGTTGTAGGCGGGATGGTCGGACGACAGGGTGCGGATGCCCCAGCCCGACCACATGTCGTCGGCCATCAGCCGGGCCACGACCCGGCCGGCTCGTTCCGGCGGGACGATCCCCGAGGCGAGCAGATGCCCGGCGTTGGAGGCCACGGACCGGATGGGGCGCTTGTCGCCGTCGAGGCCGAGGTAGTAGGTGCCCTCCGCCTCCCACCAGAAGGCGTCGTTGAACCTGGCGTACAGCTCGGCCGCTTCGCGCCGCAGCCGGGCCGCCGGACGCGGCCGCTCGAGTCGATCGAGGATGTCGGCCATGCGCAGTTTCGCCTCGTACGCGTAGCCCTGTAGCTCGCACAGGGCGAGGGGCAGCGGGGCGAGGCTGCCGTCGGCCGCGGGGATGGCGTCGCCGGCGTCCTTCCAGCCCTGGTTGTAGTAGCCATGGCTGGAGCGCGTCTTGTACTCCTGGAAGCCGTCGCGGTCACGGTCACCCCAGCGGTCGATCCAGCGCATGGCAGCCTCGGCGTGGGGCAGGAACCGTTCGAGCACCGCGCGATCGCCGAGCCAGTCGTGGAGCGTGGCAAGGACGACGATGAACAGGCTCGTCGCGTCGTGGGTGCCGTAGTAGGGCGCGAACGGCAGGATCCCGAGCTGGGCCAGCTCCCCGTGGCGGATCTCGTGCGGGATCTTGCCCGGCTCCATGTCCCGCTCCGGGTCGTCGGCGGTGGCCTGCAGTCGGGATAGCCGACGCAGCGCTCCCGTGGCGAACTCGGGATAGCCGCTGATGCCCATCAGCGACACGATCAGCGAGTCGCGCCCGAACAGGGTCATGAACCACGGCACGCCGGCGGCCGGGACGTATACGCCGCGCTCGAAGCTCGGGTCCTCGAGCCGGAGCGCCTCCATGTCGTCGACGGCGCGGTCCCACGCCCGTCGCACGGTCTCGTTGCTCGACGAGATGCGGACCTTCGGTAGCTTCCCGCCCCCGAGCCGCGGCGGGGCGTCCATCGTCGCGTTGCAGCCGAGCGTCGTCGGCCGTCGGCCCGAGGCCATCACCGGCAGCCAGCGCACGCAGGTGTGCCACGTGCCCTTGGGCGGGATGGTCGCCACGAACACCAGCCGGCCGTTGGCCGATTGCGGCGGCGAGTCGGCCCGGTCGACCTCGACGACGAGCTCGCGCCGGAAATCGCGATTGACGTACGTCGTGCGCAGCTCGCGCCGGGAGCGCAGCCAGCGGGTGTTGATGGCGCCGCGGCGGGCGAGCTGGCGGCGCTTGACGTCGAAGATGTCGGCGAAATCCGACTCGATCCGGATCTCGATCGTCAGGCGGACGGGCCGTCGCTCGTAGTTGACGATGTCGTAGTCCTCGTGGACACCACCCGACACGGTCCGGTCGAGGTGCACCGCGAGGGTGTGGCGCTTGATCGGGCCGTCGGCGTCGAACAGCGCCTCGTTGGTGTACTCGAAGCGCGACGAGAACGACTGGATCGCCGACGAGTTGAGCAGGACCGGCCGCTTGCCATTGATGCGCAGCTCGTAGCCCGACACGAAGCGGGTGTCGCGCGCGAAGAATCCCTCGTCGGCCGCCGCGTCGACCCGACCATCGGGCTCGCAGATGACGACGCGGTCGTCGCGATTGATGGTCACGGTCGAGGGGCCGACCGGGATGGCCAGGGTCACGCGTCGTCAGGTCCGGGGAAGCCGTTCGACTGGGTAGCCGCCACGGCCATAGTCTGCCACGCCCTCGTCCGACATCGCGCCGTCCGCCGGTGCCCGGTCGCCGATGTCGTCGCCGGGTGCGTCAGGCGGTCTCGCCGCCGGTGCCGCCGGTGCCGCCGGTGCCCTGGGTGCCGCCGGTGGCGTCGAGGCGGTCGCGCAATCGGTCGACCTGTTCGGCCAGTGCCGTCTCGCGAGCCCGCGCACCGGCGACGACCGCGTCGGGTGCCTTGGCCATGAACTCGTCGTTGGCCAGCCGTGCCCGGGCCGCCGACAGATGGCGCTCGGCCTCGCCCAGCTCGCGTTCCAGCCGGGCCCGTTCGGCCGCGCCGGCCGCGGGGTCCGCCGTGTCCGTCGGGCGGTGGACGATCGCCTCCAGCTCACCGCTGATCACGCTGAGCGCCCCGCCGGCCACTGGCTGGGCACCGTCGCCGAGGGCCTCGCGGGTCAGCCGACGTTGCAGCGGCCGGGCGTGGGTGAGCCGCTCGATGGCGGGCCGGAGCACCTCGAAGGTCGGTCCCATCGGGGCCGGCACGCTGACCTCCGTCGGCAGCCATGCGCGTGGCTCGATGCCCGCTTCCGCCCGCGCGTTGCGCACGCCGCGGACGAGCCCGATGACCGCGTCGAGCTCGGCCTCGAGCCCCGCATCTCGCGGGCCGGCGCCCGGCCAGCGCGCGACGATCAGCAGGGCCGGATCCGATGACCGGTGGGGGATGGCCGCCCACAGCGCCTCGGTGACGAACGGCATGACCGGATGGAGCAGCCGCAGGTAGGTGTCGAGCGCCTCGACCAGCGCCCACCACGTCCCCTCGCGCGTCGCCTCCTCGAGCTCGTCGTCCGCCAGCCGGACCTTGGCGAACTCGAGGCCCCAGTCGCAGAACTCGTTCCAGATGGCGTCGTACAGCAGGCGGGTCACCTCGCCGAAGGCGTAGTCGGCCATCGCCCGGTCGACGGCGTCGACGGTCGCATTCGCCCGCGACAGCATCCACCGCTCGGCCGGCCCGAGCTGACGCGGATCCGGTGGCTGGCGTTCGCCGTCGGGGTCGATCGACGCTGGACGCGCGCCGACCACGAAGCGCGTCGCGTTCCATAGCTTGTTGGCGAAGTTGCGGGCGTTCTCGAGCTTGGCCGGCCCGAAGCGCTGGTCCTGTCCGGCCGCCGCGCCGTGGACCACGGCGAAGCGCAGCGCGTCGGCACCGGACTCGTCGATGACCCCGAGCGGATCGACGACGTTGCCCTTCGTCTTCGACATCTTCCGGCCCTCCGGATCGCGGATGAGGCCCGACAGGTAGACGGTGTGGAAGGGCGCCTGGTCGGTGAGTTGCAGGCCGAGCATCATCATCCGGGCGACCCAGAAGAAGATGATGTCGTAGCCGGTCTCCATGACCGAGGTCGGGTAGTAGCGGCGCAGGTCGTCCGTATCGTTCGGCCAGCCGAGCGTGGAGAACGGCCACAGCCCCGAGCTGAACCAGGTGTCGAAGACGTCGGGGTCCTGGGCCAGCTCGGCGGCGGGGCGTCCGCAGGTCGCACACGCCGCCGGGCCGTCCGCCTCGGCGGACACCGTCACGTGGCCGAGCGGGCAGTACCACGCCGGGATGCGGTGTCCCCACCACAGCTGCCGCGACACGTTCCAGTCGCGGATGTTGGTGAGCCAGTGCTCCCACGTCCGCTCGAATCGTTCAGGCAGGATGCGCGTGCGCCCGGACCGCGTGGCATCGAGGGCGCGGGCGGCCATCGACTCGGTGCGGATGAACCACTGGGTCTTGAGGCGCGGCTCGAGGACGTCGTTGCTGCGCTGGCAGCGCCCGACGATCATCTCGTGCGGCCGCTCCCCGGCGAGGTCGCCACGCGCGTCGAGCTCGGCCACGAGCCGCCGGCGCGCCTCGTAGCGATCGAGGCCGTCGAATGGCGTGCCGGTGTTCTCGATCGTGGCGTCGTCGGCCAGGATGGTCGGAGTGGGCAGGCCGTGACGCAGGCCGGTGGCATGGTCGTCGACGTCGTGGGCCGGGGTGATCTTCACCGCGCCGGTGCCGAACGCCGGGTCGACCACGTCGTCGACGATGATCGGCACGTCGCGCTCCACGAACGGGATCCGGACCCGGCGACCAACGAGGTGACGATAACGCTCGTCGTCGGGGTGGACGGCCACCGCGGTGTCGCCGAGGATGGTCTCCGGCCGGGTGGTCGCGACGGTGATCGTCGCATCCGGATCGCTCGCCGGCACGGGACGGCCGGTCGCCTCGTCGATGAGGTGGTAGCGGACCGACCACAGCGTGCCGGTCTCGGGGGTGGGAACGACCTCGAGATCGCTCACGCTCGTCCGACAGCCCGGACACCAGCTGATGAGCGCCTCGGTCCGATACGCCAACCCGTCGCGGTACAGCCGCTCGAAGGCGACCCGCACGGCGTGGGCGGATCCGTCGTCCATCGTGTAGCGCAGGCGTCCCCAGTCGGCCGACGCCCCGACCCGGCGCTGTTGGGCGAGCATGACGTGCCGGGTCGAGTCGCTGAAGGTACGCATCCGTTCGAGGTAGCGCTCGCGGCCGAGCGTCTGGCGGCTCTCGCCTTCCTTGGCGAGCATCCGGTCGAGGACGAACTGGGCGGCGATGCCGGCATGGTCGAGCCCGGGCAGGAACAGTGCCGCGTGGCCGCGCATCCGGGCGTGGCGGACCATCAGATCCTCGACCGTGGTGCGCTGCGCGTGGCCCAGGTGGAGCGAGCCCGTGACGTTGGGGGGCGGCTGGATGAGGGTGAACGGGGGCAGGTCCGGATCGGCCGTCGACCCGACGCCATCGGGCGCGAAGACGTCCGCCGCGAGCCAGCGCTCGTAGATCGCGCCCTCGACCTCGCGGGGGGTGTACGCCTTGGGCAGGTCGGTCATCGGTCGGTCGATCCTCGTCGTTCCGGTCGTTGGGGCTGGTCGCTGGGTCCCGGTCGTGGGGGCTCGTCGCTGGAAATGAAACGCCCGCTCGTCCAGCGGACGAACGGGTCGTGGTACCACCTGCTGGTTCGGTGCCGGACGCGCCTCGCGCTCATCGCGGTCGGCCCAGGTGGTCTGGCACCCTCTGGACGCGGTATCGGGCGTCGACCGTCACGGCTCGCGAGCGACATTCGGGCCGTCGTGCCGCGCGGCTCGCACCATCCCGCGCTCGCTCCGGGTCGTCCCGGCCCTACTCTTCTGCGGTCATCGCCGTGAAGGCCGGGAGTGTAGCACGGCCGGCGGGCGTGGCCGGGAGGATGTGGCGGGCCAGCTCGAGCCGGCATCAGCGTTCGGCGGCGTAGTCGGGACTCGGTCGGCGCCAGGCGAAGATCCGGCTGGCCGCGACATCGCACCAGACGAGACCGGGCTCGTCCGGCGGCGGGGCACCGGCCGTCAGCGCCGCAACCCAACGCTGCGACGAGCCGGGGAAGCGGCTGGCGAACACTTCGGGATAGCGCGCCACGAGCGCTCGATTGCGAACCGTCGAGCGCACGACCCAGACCAGCCCGACGGTTGCGCCGTCGCCCCATCGCGCGGTGGCGAGATCCTGAAGCTCGGCGAACTTTCGGCTGCTGGAGCGCGCCGCCGCACCGAGGTCGCCGATCGTGTTCCAGCACTCGACCTGGAGCAGCCGCCGCTGGGCAGGTGCCGCAAGCCCGACGTCGGCCGATCGCCACGGCTCCGCGGGACGCGTGGGCAGCTCGAACGAGCCGGAATAGCCGGCGCCCCGCCCGAGGGCAAGGATCAGCTCCTGGATCGCCAGATGTCCGGCGTCGGCAGGAGTCTCGGCAGGATCCGCCCCGCCGAACGAGATGGCGAGCGGCCGCCCCAGCGCCACAGCGAGCCGCTGGAGCGCATCCAAATCCGGATTGCCGATGCCCCGCTCGATCCGGCTGACGACCATCCGCCCGAGCCCCGAGCGGCGCGCAAGTTCGATGCGCGTCCAGCCACGGCGCTCGCGCATGGTCTCGAAGGCGGCCCCGATCCGCGCCCGTTGCTCCTGCAGGCGACGCTCCACTTGGATCTCGAGCCTGGATCTCCTGACGCCCGGCATGATCGCCCCATGTTCATCCGGGGCACTGCACTGGGCCTTATCTCCCGGACGAATCGTTCAGAGGCGGCCGCCACCCTCCCCTGTCTCACCGCTTGCACACCCAGAGAGCGCCGACACCGACAAGGAGGCCCTGCGGCGGCGTAGGCGCTGCCTTACCCACTGGGGACGGCACCTTATCGGCCCCAAGCGCCCGAAATGAACACCGTGCGTGCATGGGGGGCGCGGACGGACGGCCTGGCGCCGCCGACTCCGCGAGTCGAACGGCCTGGCGCCGACTCGCGGGTCGGACGCCCGGCGCTGCCTGTGGCGCGGGTCGAAGGCGGGGTCGACATCGCGCGTTTCGGCGACCTCGGTCGGTGGTTGCCGGAGCCGAGGACACGGCGCGCCTCCGACGGCCCGCCGCGCGCACCGACGCCCCGCCCCCGCCCCGCGCGAGCGGATCAGGCGCTCTCGCCGCGCTCGGCGAGCCACTCCGCGTAGTTCGTCTCGTCGACCCCCTCGTCGACGTCGGTCTTGGTCAGCAGCAGCGGCAGACGTCCCGCCCGGATCGTCTCCTCGGTGATGATGCACTTGCGCACCTCGGTCCGCTCCGGGATGTCGTACATCACTTCGAGCAGCGACTCCTCGACGATCGAGCGCAGGGCGCGCGCCCCGGTCTTGCGATCGAGCGCGACCTCGGCGGCCGCCTGGAGCGCACCGGGCGTGAACGCCAGCTCGACCTTGTCGAGCGCGAGGAACTTCTGGAACTGACGAGTGACCGCGTTCTTCGGCTCGGTCAGCACCCGGACGAGGTCGTCGGCGGTCAGCGTCGACAGCGTGACCATGACCGGCAGCCGCCCGATGAACTCCGGGATGAGCCCGAACTTGAGCAGGTCCTCGGGCATCAGCTTCTCGAGGATCTTGCCGCGGTCGGCCGCGCTGATCGCGCCGTCGGAGCCGAACCCGATCGCCCGCCGCCCGACGCGCTCCTCGACGATCTTCTCGAGACCGTCGAAGGCCCCGCCGCAGATGAACAGGACATTGGTCGTGTCGATCTGGATGAAGTCCTGATGGGGATGCTTGCGCCCGCCCTGCGGCGGGACGTTGGCGACGGTCCCCTCGAGGATCTTGAGCAGGGCCTGCTGGACACCTTCGCCGGACACGTCCCGAGTGATCGACGGGTTGTCGGCCTTGCGCGCGATCTTGTCGATCTCGTCGATGTAGATGATCCCGCGCTGGGCGCGTGCGACGTCGAAGTCGGCCGCCTGGATGAGCCGCAGCAGGATGTTCTCGACGTCCTCGCCGACGTAGCCCGCCTCGGTCAGCGAGGTCGCGTCGGCGATGCAGAATGGGACATCGAGAACGCGCGCCAGGGTCTGGGCCAGCAGCGTCTTGCCCGAGCCGGTCGGCCCCACCAGCAGGACGTTCGACTTCTGGAGCTCGACGTCATCGACCTGGTGACCGGCGTTGACCCGCTTGTAATGGTTGTAGACCGCGACCGACAGGACCTTCTTGGCCCGTTCCTGGCTGATGACGTACGAGTCGAGCGCGTCCTTGATCTGGTGCGGATTGGGGAGCTTCGACGCCGCCTGCTTGGGGCGAGGCGTCTCGAGCATCTCCTCCTCGATGATCTCCTGGCACAGGTTGATGCACTCGTCGCAGATGTACACGCCCTGGCCCGCGATGAGCTTGCGGACCTGCTCCTGGCTCTTCCCGCAGAACGAGCAGCGATACGGGACCTTGGGTCCCTTGCTGCCACTGGTCGCCGTCACGTCGCGGTCCTGTCTCCTGTCCGCCTAGTCGCTCTTGGAGCGCTTTGGCTCTGCCGGCGGCACGACCGGCGGTTCCGTCGGCGTGCCCTCAGCGACCTTCTCGTCGTGGTGCTGCGCGGTCAGCGAATCCCACTGTTCCGAGTAGACCGCGTCGATGATGCCATATTCGAGCGCAGATTCGGGCGACATGAACAGGTCGCGGTTGGTGTCCTGCTCGACCTTGTCCACCGGCTGGCCGGTGTGGCGGGCCAGGATCTCGATGTTGCGCTTGACCAGGAACTCCCATTCCTTCATCTGGATGATGGCGTCCGGAGCGTTCCCGCGGAAGCCGCCCGAGCCCTGGTGGATCATGATCCGGCTGTTCGGCAGGGCGTAGCGCTTGCCCTTGGCGCCGGCCGCCAGCAGCACCGCCGCCATCGACGCGGCCATGCCGATGCAGATCGTGCTGACCGGGGCGCGCAGGTACTGCATCGTGTCGTAGATGGCCAGGCCCGAGTTCACGACACCGCCCGGCGAGTTGATATACAGGCTGATGTCCTTCTCCGGATCCTCCGAATCGAGGAACAGCAGCTGGGCGATGACCAGGTTGGCGAGGTGATCCTCGATCGCGTCACCCAGGAAGATGATCCGCTCGCGCAGGAGGCGCGAGTAGATGTCGTAGGCGCGCTCGCCACGGCTGGAAGACTCGATGACCATCGGGACGAGCATTCGGTGTCTCCTGTGGGATCGGGGTCGGTCGGTGCGGGGATGGTCGGTGAAGGGATGGTCGGTGCTGCTGCCGTGTCAGCCGGCCGGTGTCGGCTCGCCACTGGGCAGGGCGCCCGGGTCGGTCGCGCCGATCGCAGCGTTGGCCATGGCCTGGCCGTCGTCGACCGCCGGGGCCTGGTCTTCGAGGTGCGGCAGCGGCGGGTGCTCGGGGTGGTCGGCCAGCCAGCCGTCGATGATTCCCTCGACGACGCGGCTCCGGCGCAGCGTGCTGCGGATGAACGCGCGACCTCGCTCGGAGTCGAAGTAGTCGTTGACCCGGGCGTCGCCGGCGTAGCGCTCCCGGCCACGCTCCACCTCGGCGTCGACATCGGCATCCGGCACCTCGACGCCCTCGACCTCGGCGACCTTCGACAGCACGAGCAGGGTCTTGACCCGCTTCTCGGCATTGGGCCGGAACTCGCCGTGGAGGTCGTCGGTCGACTTGTCGACGGCCTTGAGGTAGGCCTCCTCGGTGATGCCCTGGCGCGCCAGCGAGGCCTTGAACTCGTCGTGCATCACCTCGACCTCCTGGTCGACGAGCACGTCGGGCGGGTCGACGGTGGCGTTGGCGACCGCGTACTCGATGATCTTGTCGGCGAACTCGTGGCGCGCCCGGTCGATCGCGTTGCCCTCGAGGCGACGCCGGATGTCGTCGCGCAGCGCGTCGAGCGACGCGAAGTCGCCGAGGCTCGACAGGAAGTCGTCGTCGAGCTCGGGCAGGATCTTCTCGCGGAGCTCCTTGAGCTCGACGCTGAAGTGGGCGACCTGGCCGGCCAGGCTCGGCTCCCCGTAGTCCTCGGGGAAGGTGATGTCGAATTCGACGGTGTCGCCGACCTTCGCCCCGATGAGGTTGGCCTCGAAGCCGGGGATCAGCCGCTCCTGGCCGAGGATGATCGGCATCCGCTCGGACGAGCCACCCTCGAACGGCTCCCCGTCGCGGGTGCCGATGAACGCGATGACCGCGTAATCACCGTCCCTTGCGGCGCGATCCTCGACGGCCGCGAGGGTGGCGTTCTGGTCGCGCAACTCCTCGACGACCTGATCGACCCGGGCGTCGTCGATGGTGTCGATGTCGGGCCTGAAGTTGAAGCCGCGGTAGTCGCCGAGCGTGACGTCCGGTCGGACCGGGACGACCGCCGTGAAGATGAGCGGCTTGCCCTCCTCGGCCTGGACCACCTCGACGTCCGCGTTGCTGAGCGGGACGATGTCCTCCTGGACGAGCGCCTCGCGATAGGCGTCCTGCATCAGATGATCGACGGCCTCGTCCATCACGACCCCCGGCCCGAGATGCCGTTCGAGCAGCGGGCGGGGCGCCTTGCCCGGACGGAAGCCGGGCACCCGGGTGCGGCGGGCCAGGGCCCGGACGGCAGCATCGAGCGCGCGGTCCAGGCGTTCGGGCGGGAGCTCGATCTCGAGCTTGACGGTCGACTTCTCGGCGGGGGTTCGGGTGATCTGCATCGCCGGGAAGTATAGGGCGGGACCCCCGATCAGACCGGCCGGGCCGCCGGGCCGGCCCGGCACGACCGCGATCGGGGGCCGCCTCGTCGCGGATCTGGTAGGCGAGAGAGGGGTCGAACCTCCACGTCCCTCACGGGACACCGGCTCCTAAGGCCGGCGCGTCTGCCATTCCGCCACTCGCCCATGAATTCGCGCTTGTAAGGCGCGTATGCCTTGGTAGTAGGCTTGCGCACAGGGCATGAGACGCGTATAACTCTGGCAGTTCGTTTCCACTCTCAGAGGCCCTGATTCATGCCACGAGCCACCACCAAGGCGCCCAGTCTAGCCGACGGCCCGACCCTTGCCAGCACGCGCGACTACTGGATCCTCCACCTGCGGAGCGAGGGCAAGAGCGAGCGGACGATCAGCACCTACCTGCGGGCCCTCGATCGGCTCGACGCCTTCCTCGTCGAGCGGGGCATGCCACGAGCCCTCGGTGCGATCCGCCGCGAGCATCTCGAGGCGTTCTTCGTGGCGCTCGGTGAGCTCGGCAACGCGCCGGCTACGATCAGCATCCTGTTCCGCGCCCTGCGTCCCTTCTGGCGTTGGCTGGTCGAGGAGGACGAGATCGAGCGCACGCCCATGGAGCGGATGCGGGCACCATCTGTGCCCCTCAATCCCCCACCGGTCCTATCGGACGAGCAGTCGGCGCTGCTGCTGGCCGCCTGTCGTGGGACGGACCTCATCGCCCGCCGCGACCTGGCGATGCTGTCGCTGCTGCTCGACACTGGCATCCGCCGTGGCGAACTCGCCGCTCTTCGCCTCGGCGACCTCAATCTCGGCCAACGGTTGGCGTTCATCGAGGCGTCGACCTCGAAGAGCCGTCGCGGCCGGGCCGTCGTCTACGGCGACTCGACGGCCAAGGCGCTGATGCGCTACCTCCGTCACCCGAAGGCCCCGCACGCCGAGGATGCGCCCCTCTGGATCGCGCGAACTGGCCAGCCGCTGACCGGCAACGAGATCTTCCACACGATCGGCCGGCGGGCGAGCGCGGCCGGGCTGCGCGTCCATCCGCACCAGCTACGCCACACGTGGGCGTCGAGCATGCTGGCCAGCGGCCACAGCGAGGGCGACGTCATGCAGCTTGGTGGCTGGACCGACCGCTCGATGCTGTCGCGCTATGGCGCCTCTGCGGCGGCCGAACGCGCGCGGGCCGCGTACCGTAGCCCCATCGATCGCCTCGCTCGTGAGCGCTGACACACAACCCAGAAGAGCGGTAACGGAGGACGCGACACTAAGGCGCCTCGTGTCGCGACACTGTCGCGACTCGCAACGCGGTCACGACCGCGACCGCAACCGCCATACATGACAGTTGAGCGACGCTGAGCGCGACACGATTCCGTGCTCGTGGACGGATTGGCCCGAAACCCGACTCGCTCCGCGATTCACTCGGCCAGCGTGTCCGATGTGGGCCGAGGTGCCCGAGACCGGCGCGATCGACCCTGTGACAGGAGCTGTCACAGTTGTCACGAATCGAAGTCGGGGCGCTGCTAGCGACTCGCGGCCCCGTCGGAGAGCGGCGGAATGTCGAGCCCGAGGTGGTGCCTCAGGGCCGCACGGACCGCT
>DASSII010000092.1:0-11209 GCA_035692005.1 Candidatus Limnocylindrales bacterium
CGAGGTGGCCGCCGCCAACCCGTACGATCTGGGCTACTCCCGGCGCAAGCTGCTGGCGCTCGCGTCGATCCTCGCGATGGAAACGCCCGTCCTGGTCCTCGATGAACCGACGACCGGTCAGGACGCGCGCGGCATCCGCCGGGTGCAGGGCGTGGTGTCGAGCGTGGCGGAGACCGGCCGGACGGTGATCGCCATCAGCCACGACATGCGCTTCGTCGCGGAATCGTTCGGTCGGGTCGTGGTCATGGGCGCCGGCCGGGTCCTGCTCGACGGCCCGCCCGCATCGGTCTTCGCCGAAGCGGCCTGGCCGACGCTGGCGTCGACCTACCTCGAAGCGCCGCACGCCGCGCGCGTCGGTGCCCGGCTCGGGCTGGGCGCGACGCCGACCGAGGCATCCCTGGTGAACGCGCTGGCCGCGCGGTCCGCCTGACCTGCCAACCTGCCACGCGCGACCCCGGTGTCGCTCAGCGACGCTCGGCGTCCCGCGCCGGCGAGCCCACGACCAGCAGCAGGACCGACGTCTCGATGACGTCGATTCCGGCGATGACCGCCGCCACGACCAGGGGTAGCGGGTGGCTCACCAGCCAGGCGGTGCCGGCCGCCAGCGCGGCGAGGGCCAGGAACGCGTAGCGGACACCACGGATCAGGCCGCGGACGTCGTCGCTGCGAGCGCGCGACACCCGCTCGAGGAAACGGGCCAGCAGGGCGACGGCCACGACGCCCGAGGCCGTCACCAACCCGGCGCGGATGAGTGGCGGCGGCGTGACCAGGGCGTCGAGCCAGCGCGGCTCGGCTCCCAATGCGGTGGCTCCGACGACGGCCAGCGCCCCGAGGCCGATGGCGACGGCGGCCCCGGTCCGTGGGTGAGCGAGGATCGTCATCCGTCGACGATGTCGAGGACGACCTCGTGCATCTCGCCCTCGACGATGCGCCACGCCCGGACGCTGGGCGCCCCGGTCGTCCGGTCCGCCTGGTCGCCGCTCAGCGACACCAGCACGTACAGCGCGTCCGGATAGAACGCCAGCCCGAGATCCGTCGGCGACGGCACGGCCGGGCTATGGGTGTGCGAGTGGACGATGCCCCAGAACACGTGGTCGGCATCGTCGACCGCGACCGACAGTCGGTACAGGTCGGCCGGATCGATGTTGTAGCGGTACGGCGAGCGGGCCTCGTTCCTGGTCGCCTCGAAACGCAGTGCGCGACCGCCGTCCGCGGCCGGGCGATCGCCGACGATCACGCCGCACGCCTCGTTGGGGTAGTCGTGGCGCGCGTGGTCGAGCATCGCCTGGACCATCGATGCCGGCACGTCCGTCCGGGCCGGCCCGGGGTGTCCGCTCGTCACCACCAGTTGACCCCGCCCTCGAGGGCGTCCCCCATGTCGGCGAAGTCGGTCGTGAACGTGCCCGCGGACAGGTACTTCCCGCCCCCGTCCGGGAACAGGGCGACGATCGTGCCACTCGCCATCGCGACGGCCTCCCGCGCGGCGGCCACCAGCACGGCACCAGATGACGGCCCGGCGAGGATGCCCTCACGGCTGACGAGTTCGCGCAGCGCGGTCAACGCGTCCAGGTTCGACACGAGGTACTTGGCATCGATGAGCGTCGGGTCGAGGATCTCGGGGATGAACCCCTCGTCGAGTGAGCGCAGGCCCTGGACCAGTTCGCCCGGGAGTGGCTCGGCCGCGACGATCCGGACGCCAGGCTTGCGCTCGCGCAGATAACGACCCGCCCCCATCAACGTCCCGCCCGTCCCGAGGCCGGCCACGAACACGTCGATCTCGGGGCAGTCGGCGAGGATCTCCGGGCCGGTCGTCTCGTAGTGGGCGCGAGGGTTGGCCGGGTTGCCGTACTGGTAGGGCATCACGTAGCGGGAATCAGTGGCAACGAGCTGCCGGGCCAGGGAGATCGCCCCGTTGGAGCCGTCCGCGCCCGGCGAATCGATGACCTCGGCACCGAACAGTGCCGCCATCTGGCGCCGCTCGACGGTGACGTTGTCGGGCATGACCAGGGTGACCCGGTAGCCCTTGCGCCGGCCGATCATCGCGAGGGCGATGCCGGTGTTGCCCGACGTCGGCTCGAGGATGATCGAATCGGACTGGAGCAGCCCGCGCTCCTCGAGATCCTCGATGAGGTACTTGGCGACTCGATCCTTGACCGAACCCGTCGGGTTGAGCATCTCGAGCTTGGCGAAGATGCGGACCCCCGGGTCGGGGCTCATCCGGGAGATCTGGACCAGCGGCGTGTGACCGATGGCCTCCACGATGTCGGCGTACGGTCCGCCGTCAGGCACAAGGGAGTCGCGCGCTGCGTCGGCGAGCCGCGACGGCAGGGCCACCGGCTCAGCCGCCGGCCATCGCCGGCAGCAGGCGGACCTCGTCGGCCGGCGCGACCGGCGTGTCGAGACCGTCGAGGTAGCGGACATCCTGGCCGTTGACGTAGACGTTGACGAACCGGTTGAGGTCGCCCTCGTCGGTCAGCAGCTGACCGCGCAGCGCCGGGTGCCGCTCGACGAGGCCGTCGACGACGCCGCGAATGGAATCGCCATCGACTTCGAGTGATTTCGCGCCGCCGACGTTGGCCCGCAGCACGGCCGGGATGTGGACGGTGCTCACCCGCGGGCCTCCGGCGAGACCGTGCCGGCAAGGCCGGTCGTCGTCAGCAGGAACGGAGCGTCCTCACCGACGTTGACGGTGCCCAGCGGCCGACCCGCCTGGCGCGCGGCCACGGCGGCGTCCGAGCAGACCGGGCAGTTCGGATCGCGCCGCAACTGCAGCTCGGTGAACTCGGTCTCGAGCGCATCGAACAGCACCAACCGACCGGCGAGCGTGGTCCCGATCCCAAGCAGGATCTTGAGCGCTTCGTTGGTCTGGAGCATGCCGAGGATGCCGGGCACCACCCCGAGCACGCCGGCTACGGAGCAGCCGGGCGCCAGTTCGGGTGGCGGGGGGGTCGGGTACAGGCAGCGGTAGCAGGGGCCCTCGTACGGGACGAAGGTCGTGAGTTGACCTTCGAACCGGAACACGCTGGCGTGCACGACCGGGATGCCGGCCGCGACCGCAGCGTCGTTGAGGATGTAGCGCGTCTCGAAGGTGTCGGTGCCGTCGAGGATGACGTCGTAGCCGGCGATGACCCGCTCGACGTTTTCGGCGACGAGCATCTCCTCGTGCAGGATGACCTTGACGTCCGGGTTGAGGGCATGGATGGCGATCCGCGCCGATTCGACCTTGCGCTCGCCGACCCGGTCGGTCGTGTGGATGATCTGGCGCTGCAGGTTGGACAGGTCGACGACATCGAAGTCGATGAGGCCGATGGTCCCGACGCCGGCCGCGGCGAGATAGAGCGCCGCTGGGCTGCCGAGGCCGCCCGCGCCGATGAGCAGCGCCTTGCTGGCGAGCAGCTTCGCCTGACCAGCCGAGCCGACCTCGGGGATCAGCAGGTGGCGGCTGTAGCGCTGCTTCTGCTCGGCATCAAGGACGACCGGCGTCTCGAAGTCGAAGCCGGCGCCCTTCCACGCCTGGAAGCCGCCGGCCATCGAGCGCACGTTCGTGTAGCCCATCTCGGCGAGGGTCTGGCCCGCGAACAGGGAACGGATTCCGCCGGCGCAGTACAGCACGACGGGCGCATCGCGGTCTGGCGCGATCGCCTCGATCTGCTGCTCGATGTAGGACTTCGAAACGTGGGTGGCGCCGGGCAGGTGACCCTGTTCCCATTCGGAGTCCTCACGGACGTCGACGACCACGGCGTCGCCGGCGGGCAACGCGACGACCTCCTGTGGGGAGATCTCTCGGATCTGGGCACGGGCTTCACGGAGGAGGTCCGCGTAGGACTTGGGCATGTGGTAGGTCGGCTCCGATGGGGTTCGACAGGCTGGCTCGCTGGTGGCGGCCAGGGCGGGGAGATCGCGCGCGGCCGGCGCTAGGCCGGCTGCCGACACCTGCAGCTGCGCTCGATCCGGCTCATGCGCCGGCCTCGGCCGCGCTCGGCGTCTGGTTGGTCGGATCGGCGACGCCGAGGTCGCCCAGCACGTGCTGGAGGCTGTCGTGGCTGAGCATGGCGCACTTGAGACGGGCCGGGCTGATGTCGATGCCGAGCAGGTCCAGCAGGTCGTCCGCCCGGATCGCCGCGACGTCGGTCAGCGGCTTGCCCTTGATCTCGTCGGTCAGAAGGCTCGCGCTGGCCTGGCTGATGGCACAGCCACGGCCCGTGAAGCCGACGCGATCGACCACCCCGTCACGGACCCCGAGCATCAGCGTGATGCGGTCCCCGCACAACGGGTTGGCACCCTCGTAGGACGCATCCGGATCCTCGACGACGCCGAAGTTGTGGGGCCGCCGGGAGTGCTCGAGGATGTAATCGCGATAGAGGTCGTCCATATCGACCTCGAAGTCTAGCGCGAAACGCTAATCCCGACCAGTGCGGTCGGGATTAGGTGAGTGCGGGTCATGGTGCGTCAGCGCCACGGACTCATGGCTGCCACGACCGGTACGAAGCGCGGCGGGTTGCGGGGCCCGGGCGGCGGTATCGTCGAGGTTCGGTGGCCACCACGCTCGACCTCGCCAACGCGATCCGCATCGACGGCCAGGCTGCGAAACGCGGCCTGCTCCCGCGCATGCCGGCCGGTGAGCGGCTGCTTGCCGACATCGCGGCGTGGCTCGTCGACGAATACCCCGACCAGATCCGCGTCGTCGGCCGGCGGTCCGTGGACGAGGACGTCGCCGAACCGCGCGCCGAGTTGCGCCTGGCCCTGCACCCAGCCGCGCCCGACCTGACCCTGCGCGCATCCGACACCGGGGCCGTCACCGCGGCGGCCGAGACCGCTGCTGCCGGCCCCGGGTACCACCGGTTCGTCGGGCGGATCATCGAGCGGCTCGGGATCGAACTCGCGATCGACTGGGCGGCCGATGCCGACGACTTCGCGTTCGCCGATCGCCCGACGGTGGAGCGGGCCTATCTCGGCTGGCTCGGGCCGGTCCTCGCCCAGGCCCGCAGCGCGCGCCGTCGGGGCCAGCAGGGGATCCACCTCGGTATCCCGGCCGGTACCCGGTTCACCGTCGCGGGCGCCATCGCGACCGTCCTGGGCCCCCGTGACGACGACTGGCTCGACGCCGCGATCGGCGACCCGCGGGTGGCGATCGAGATCACGCCGTGGTGGTCCGACGCGACCGACGGCCAGTACCTGCTGAACCGAGCGCTGACCCTGCTGTGGCTCGACGTGCGCTGGCGGCGGCCGGCAGTGGCCGGCGAGTCGGAGACGCTCCACGAAGTCCATCGACTGCTGAGCCGCGCCGTTCCGCTCGAGCCCGACCTTCCCTATCCATGGCACGCCTGGGCCGAAGTCGTGGCGTTCCTCGACGTCGAGGACGGGATGACCCGGCAGATCCTGGAGCGCATCTCCGACCGGCCTGCGCCCCAGGCGCCGATCGGCTATCGACGCGACCCGGTCACCATCACCCACGAGGGCTGGTCGCTCGAGATCCCGGGCGACTTCGCCGAACGCCGCACGGACGAAGAGTGGTGGGGCGGCGGGGCGGGGCGGGGCGTGACCTTGGCCGCGGTCGAGACGGGGGCGATGCCGCCGGTCGCCTTCCTGGCCCAGGTCGCGTCCGATCTCGGGCCGGAGGCGCTGACCCATCGGGCGGGTGAGGTCCACGGCAAGGCACGCATCACGTCCGACGCATCGTCCGGCCTCGAGGTCGGCGTGCTCGACGGGTTCTCGGCGGTCACCGGCTCCGGGGCCGCCATCCGCATCACGTTCGACGACCCGGCCGATTGGCAGTGGGCGCTCGACCTGTGGAGGTCGCTCGCGCCCGGCTGAGCGGGAGCGGAGAGGTCGGGGCGGTCAGAGGTCGGGGCGGTCAGAGGTCGGGGCGGTCAGAGCTCCGGGCGGTCAGAGCTCTGGGCCGGTCCAGGGCACGGGGGTGGGTCAGAGCAGGCCCCGCAGTCCGGTTCCCGTCCGGTTCCGATCCCGTTCCATCCCGGTTCCAGCCGGGTTCGTGCACCCGTGCCATCCCGGTTCCAGCCGGGTTGGTGCAAATGACGGACATGGTCCTCGGACGGGGCCGCGGGCACGAGATCGGTGGGCATTACTCCAGCGTGGCTGGATGTTCAGGCGAAGGCCGTCGAAGGTTCCCAGGGCCCTGAACGGCCGGGCGTCACGTCGTCGCTTGTTCCGGCGGGGCTGGAATCGGATCTCGACCAGGCGCTCCGGGATGTCTAGCGGCTGAAGACGCGCTGGACCTCGAGCAGCCCCTCGGCCAACCGGTCGATGTCGCCCTTCGTGGTGTACACGCTGAACGAGGCCCGGGCGGTGGCTGACAGATCCAGACGCTCGTGGAGCGGCATGGTGCAGTGGTGCCCCGCCCGGACCGCGATCCCGAAGCGGTCCAGCACCTGGGCCACGTCGTGCGGGTGGATGTCCGGCAGGTTGAACGGCACGACCCCGCCGCGCAGGTCCGGATCGGGCGGGCCGTACAGCTCGATGTCGGGGACCTCGCGTGGCAGGACAGCCAGGGCGTACTCGACGAGGTCGCGCTCGTGGGCGCGGACCGCATCCATGCCGACAGCCATGAGGTACTCGGCCGCGACCCCCAGACCGATCGCATCGGCTACGGCCGGGGTGCCTGCCTCGAACTTCCAGGGAACCGCGTTGAAGTCGCTGCGCCGAAGGTGGACCTCGCGGATCATCTCGCCGCCCGCGAGGAACGGCGGCATGGCATCGAGGATCTCGCGCCGCGCCCAGAGCGCGCCGGAGCCCATCGGGCCGAGCATCTTGTGCCCGCTGAACGCGTAGAAGTCGCAGCCGATGGCCTGCACGTCGACCGGAAGATGGGGCACCGCCTGCGCCCCGTCGACGAGCACGAGCGCGCCCGCCGCATGGGCCATCTCGGTCATCTCGCGGACGGGGTTGATGGTCCCCAGCGTGTTCGACACGTGGGTGAACGCGACCAGCTTCGGCTTGAGCCGCAGGAGCACCTCGAACACGTCGAGCCGGAGCACGCCGTCGTCGGTGATGGGGATGAACTCGAGGTCGCCGTCGCGCTCCTGGACGAGGAGCTGCCACGGGACGAGGTTGGCGTGGTGCTCCATCTCGGTCAGCACGATCTGGTCACCGCGGTCGATGTTCCGGCGACCCCACGAGTAGGAAACGAGGTTGATCGCCTCGGTCGCGTTGCGGGTGAACACGATCTCGTGGCTGTCCGGAGCGTTGATGAAGCGGGCGACCGTCACACGCGCGGCCTCGTAGGCCGCCGTGGCCTGCTCGCCGATGGTGTAGATACCGCGATGGACATTGGCGTTGTAGCCGCGGTAGTAGGTGTCCATCGAATCGATGACGACCCGCGGCTTCTGGCTGGTGGACGCGGAGTCGAGGTAGATCAACGGATGCCCGTGGATCTCCTGGTCGAGGATCGGGAAGTCGCGCCGAAGGGTTTCGGGATCCAGGCTCGATGGGGCTGGCGACGCCTCGATGGCCACGGTCGTCCGCCCGCCTAGCGGGCGGCCTCCACCGGTGCGCGCAGGGCGTCGCCCTCGAACTCGAGCTCGGGGCCCTTGGGCACCAGCAGTGCCTCGTCCGACACGTTCGTCTCCAGCCCGGCCTCGCGCAGGATCGGGCCATAGCCCTCATCCTCGAGGCGCAATGCCAGGTCCTTGCCGCCGCTCTTGACGATCCGACCCTGGGCGAGGACGTGGACGACATCGGGCTTGATGTAGTTGAGCAGGCGCTGGTAATGGGTGATCAGGAGCACGCCGAGGTTGGGGTTCAGCATCGCGTTGACGCCCTCGGCGACGATCCGCAGCGCGTCGATGTCCAGCCCGGAATCGGTCTCGTCGAGGATGGCCATCTCCGGCTCGAGGACCGCCATCTGGAGCATCTCGAGGCGCTTCTTCTCGCCGCCGGAGAAGCCGTCGTTGACGTACCGGCTGGCGAAGCCCTCGTCCATCCGCAGGAGGGCCATCTTCTCGCGCATCGTGTTGCGGAAGTCGCGCATCGACACGCCGCCACGGATCGAGTCGGTCGGGTCGATATCGGGGTTCTTGTCGATGCCCTGCAGCTTGGCGTTCAACGCGCTGCGGATGAACGACGCCACCGACAGGCCGGGGATGGCGGTCGGGTACTGGAAGGCGAGGAACATCCCGAGCCGCGACCGCTTGTCCGGCGACAGCTTGAGCAGGTCGCGACCTTTCCACTGCACCTCACCGCCCGTGACGAGGTAGGCGGGATGGCCCATCAGGGCGTACGCGAGGGTGGTCTTGCCGGACCCGTTCGGGCCCATGATCGCGTGGACCTCGCCCTTGCCGACGGTCAGGTCGATGCCTTGCAGGATCTCGTGGTCGGGCTTCGCCACCGGGGCCACGCGCAAGCCACGGATGACGAGGTGCTGGTCGGTCGGCTGATCGATATCGGTCACGGTGTGGTCAAGACTCCTTCGGACGGATCGAGTTCGATGACGCGCGCCGGCGCGAGGTCGGCGAGGGTCATCGAATCGAGGGTCGTGGTGATGGCGTCGCGAACGGCGACCCATAGCAGGTTCACGGTGCAACGGGCGGACCGATCGCAGGTGGTGGCGTGCTCGGGATCCTCCGACGCGCAGAACATCGGGGCGATCGGCCCCTCGAGCGCCCGCAGGACCTCGCTCATCGCGATGGCGGCGGGTGGCCGTGCGAGCTCGTAGCCGCCGTGAGCGCCACGCGTGCTGACGACGAGGCCGGCCTCGCGCAGGCTCACCACGAGCTGCTCGAGATAGGCACGCGGCAGATCCTCTTCCGCGGCGATCCCCGCGAGGCTGGCCGGGCCGGTGCCGTGGCGACGGGCCAGCTGGACCATCAGGCGTACCCCATATTCACCCTTGGTCGAGAACGACAGGGCGCCGGAGCCGTGATAGACGGGACGGGGTGCGACGGTGGCGGTCAGCGTGTTGCCTCATATCCGAGTGATTTCGTCGGATATCGAGTCTAGAGCCGCGCCGGTGGGTCGTCAACGCGGCCGTGAGGACCGCCCCCCGGTGGCGGGTGCGACCGATATCTCGGCGTGGCATCCGGCACCATGCGCGGATGCGCATCGTTGTCGTGTCCACCCCGGGCGTCGGTCACCTGCTGCCGCTCCTGCCCCTCGCTCGCGCAGCACGGGACCGCGGCCACGAGGTCATCATCGCGGCAGGCTCGAGTCTCGCCGGCCACATCGCCGCCGCGGGGTTTCCCCAGGTCGTCGTGGGCCCGGCGATCATCGCCGATGTCGTGGGCGGCATCCCCGGCATCGGGGCGATGACCGGTCGCCGTCGCGCGTTCACGGTCTTCCGTGAGGCATTCTGCGGGCCGATCGCCAGCGACATGGCCGCGGCGCTCGGCGGGCTGTTCGAGACGCACCGGCCGGACCTCATCGTCCACGAAGACCTGGCCTTCGGTGCCTCGCTCGCCGCCGAGCATCACGGCATCCCGCACGCCACCGTGCAGGCCACGGCCTGGCGACCGAACGTGGTCGACTTGGCAGCGGAACCGCTCGAGCGGGTCCGCGCCGCCCTCGGGATGGCCGGCGATCCGGATCCCGCCCACCTGTTCGGCTCGATCTACTTCACCACCCGGCCCCGATCGCTGCGCGACCCGGACGCGCCGTCGCCGCCGAACATGGCCGAACTCCAGCCGAGCGCCGACGACCGCGGCGGTGCAGCCGGTGAACCGCTCGGCGAACGGACCGCCCGGCCGCGCGTGGCGGCGACGTTGGGGACCGTGAACGGCCATGAACTCGACGTCCTGCGGCAGATCGTCGCGGGCTCGATCGCCGCCGGAGCGGAGGTCATCGTCGCGCTCGGGGCGGACCCGTCGACCTATGGCCGTCCGCCGACCGGGGTGACCGTCCGAGCCTACCTGCCGATGTCGGAGCTCCTGCCGACGGTGGATGGCGTGGCCTTCCATGGGGGCTCGGGCACGATGCTGGCCGCCGCCGCCGCCGGCGTGCCGATGGTCATCGTCCCGTTCGCCGCCGACCAGCTCGATAACGCCGACCGCTGCCTCGCGGCCGGCATCGCCCAGGTCGTCCCGCTGGCCGA
This sequence comes from Candidatus Limnocylindrales bacterium, assembly GCA_035692005.1. Classification (GTDB taxonomy): domain Bacteria; phylum Chloroflexota; class Limnocylindria; order Limnocylindrales; family CSP1-4; genus SPCO01. The sequence goes on from DASSII010000092.1 coordinate 10,043, forward strand.
GCTGTCGGTCGCGGCGGCACAGGCAGCCGTCGAGGCAGTCCTCACGGACGCCGCCTACCGACAGCGCGCCGAACAGGTCGCGGCCGAGATCGCCGCCATGCCGTCCGCGGACGCCGCCGTCGAGCGGCTCGAAGCGGCGGCCGGCTCGTGAGCCGCGGTCAGGACTTGGACAGGCGCATCCCGGCCCGGAGTGCCGAGCGACCGTGATGGTCGACGATCCGGGTGCGCAGGCTCTGCCAGCGTGCGTTCGCTCGACCACGGTCGTTCGCGACGAATCGAACCTTGGCGGCCTGGGCTCGCGCGAGCTGGTCGAGCGAGCCGTGCTGCGCGACCGTGTGCGCCCGGACGGTCCGGAATCGTTCGAGGCGTGCCAACTCTGAGCGTTCCATCAGTTGATCACGAACCAGGCGACGTACGTCGAGCTCGCCACCGTCGAGTTGAGATAGATCGTGAACGAGCCGGTCGTCGGGACGACGGCTCGAACGTAGCGGCCCGACCGGTTGGAGTGCAGGACCGCGAAGACGCGGCTCGCGGTCGATGTGCCGGCGAGATTGATCTTGAGACTCGACTTGCCCGCGCCGATGAGGTTGCGGCCCGAACGGCTGAACTTCGCCTTGCCCTGCACGTCGAGCGCGATGGTCGTGGCCGAATCGCCGACGGCCAGGACGCCGGCGCCGGTGGGCCCGCCGATGCCGACGATGCCGTCCACGTCACCGATCCCGACGACGCCACTCTCGCCGAATGCGATCACCCCGCCGATGCCACCGGTGCCGACCATGCCGTAGTCATCGCTGTCGCCCCACACGCCCGTCGACGCCAGCGTGTCGCTCTGCGCTGAGGGACTCCATCCGTAGACCCCGGTCCACGACGTGTCGGCTGCCATGTTCGACTCGTCGCCGTCCGATCCGATGAGGGCAGCCGCGCCGGTGTTCACGTTGTGCGCTCTGAAGGCGACGACCGCATCGGTCGCCTGGGTCACCGAGGTCTCGGCGCTGGTGGCGTTGTCCGACTCGGTCTGCATGTTGGCCGGCGCGGCGGCCGCGGTGAGCGGCAGGGCCGCCGAGGCGGCGAGGGCTGCGGCCGACCCGGCCGCGGCGGCGAGGATCGCCCGACGCGATCGGGGGGCGTTGGGTTCGGACGGCATCAGATCCCCTCCGGTGTCCTGGC
>DASSII010000093.1:0-32499 GCA_035692005.1 Candidatus Limnocylindrales bacterium
GACCCTGGCTGCTGCCGGGATCGACGAAGTGCATTTCGCCGGCGGGACGTGGGACTTCGGCGGCGAGCGAGCCGCGGCGCTGGTCGTCTTCCAGGCCGCGGGACTGACCGCGGATGCGATCGCCGACTTCTATGCGACCAGCGCCGGCGCGTCGAGCCGCACGCAGATCGTCGCCACCTCGACGCCGACGGTCGCCGGCCGAGCCGGCCATCGTCTGGACACCAAGAGCGGCGATCGGCTGCAGACGGTGGTCACCTGGCCGGCGGCAACGGACGGCTCGGTCAACGTCGTGATCACCAACGACCTGCCCGATCCGAAGATCGCAGCCGCGATCGACGCGTTCGGCGGGGACTGAGCAGCCCGTCACGGTGCTAGAGTCGCCGCCATGACCGACCGCGCGGCGCCGAAGCGGCCCGCCCCCTCGGCGGCCGCGGCCGCCCGCCTCGACGCGTGGCGGCGCGAGCGCCTGGCGCCGGCGCTCGACCGAGCGCCCGAGCGCAAACCGCGCTTCTCCACCATCAGCGACCAGCCGATCGACGGGCTGTACGGTCCCTGGTCGCTCGACGCCGGGGCGGACGAGCGTATCGGCGTCCCCGGTGCCCCGCCGTTCACCCGCGGTATCCACCCGACCGGCTACCGCAGCCGGCTGTGGACGATGCGGATGTTCGCCGGGTTCGGGGCCGCGGAGGACACGAACCAGCGGTTCCACCAGCTGCTGGGGGCCGGCCAGACCGGCCTGTCGATCGCCTACGACATGCCGACCCTGTACGGCTATGACACCGATGATCCGGAGGCGGAGGGCGAGTTCGGGACGTGCGGCGTCGGCGTCAGCTCGCTGGCCGACATGGAGGTCCTGCTCGACGGGCTGCCACTCGACCGGGTGTCGACATCGATGACGATCAACTCGCCGGCCGCGCCGATCTGGGCGATGTACATCGTGGCCGCGGAACAGGCCGGCGTGCCGCGCGACCGGCTCGAGGGCACGCTGCAGAACGACATCCTCAAGGAGTTCATCGCCCAGAAGGAATTCCTGTTCCCGCCCGAGCCGTCGATGCGCCTCGTGACCGACACGATCGAGTTCGGGACCCGCGACCTGCCGCGCTGGAACACCGTGTCGATCAGTGGCTATCACATCCGCGAGGCTGGATCGACGGCGGTCCAGGAGCTGGCGTTCACGATCGCCGACGGGATGGCCTACGTCGAGGCCGCCATCGATCGCGGACTGCGCGTCGATGACTTCGCGCCGCGCCTGTCGTTCTTCTTCAATAGCCACTCGGACTTCTTCGAGGAGATCGCCAAGTTCCGGGCGAGCCGCCGGATCTGGCACGACCTGATGACCGAGCGCTACCGCGCCGAGAACGAACGGAGCGCGTGGATGCGCTTCCACACCCAGACGGCCGGCGTGTCGCTGACGCCCCAGCAGCCACTCAACAACCTCACTCGGGTGGCGCTCCAGGCGCTGGCGGGGGTGCTCGGCGGGACCCAGTCGCTGCACACGGACGCCTATGACGAGGCCCTTGCGGTCCCGACCGCCGAAGCCGCGCTGCTCGCGCTGCGCCAGCAGCAGGTCATCGCCGAGGAGTCCGGGGTGGACGCGACCGTCGATCCGCTCGGCGGCTCGTGGTTCGTGGAGGCCCTCACCGACGAGACCGAGCGACAGGTCTGGCGCTATCTCGACGAAATCGATCGGCGCGGCGGCATGGTCGCTGCCGTGGGCGAGGGCTATCCGCAGCGCGAGATCGCCGACGCCGCCTACCGCTACCAGCGCGAGTTCGATGCCGGCGAGCGGCGGGTGGTGGGCGTCAACGCCTATGTCGATCCCGACGAGGAGACGAGCGTGCCGGTACTGGCCGTGCCGCCGGGCTCGTTCGAGCGCCAGATGGCGCGCCTTGAGCGCACCCGACGAGAACGGGACGCCGTGGCGGTCGAGGCCGCGCTGGGCGGACTCCGCGACGCAGCATCGCGACCGGGCACGACCGAAACGAACCTGATGCCGCACTTCATCCGCTGCGCGGCGGCCTATGCGACGCTCGGCGAACAGTGCGCGGTCCTGCGCGGCGTCTTCGGGGAGTATCGCGAGCCCGTCGCGGTCTAGGCGTCCGCGGCCACCTCGACCGGCGTCTCGCGGAAGGGCCGCCGTGCCCACACGATGAGGCCGGCCGCGGCCGCGAGCACGATCACCAGCGTCGCCGCCGGTCCCCAGCCGAACGCTGCGAGCACCAGGCCGATCGCGCCCCCGACGAGCAGGAGTGCCTCGGCCAGGGCCTTCGAGCGATCGGGCAGCCGCGGCGTCTCGGGATGCATCGCGCGACGCTCGCGGCCATCCCAATCGTGCCAGCGCGCGAGTCCCACCCGGACCAGCGCGTAGAAGAGGGCCACCGCCAGCGCGATCGCCAGCGCGACCGGTCCGAGACTGCCGATGCCGCGCGCCAATGCGCCGAGCCCGATCCAGTCGAACAGGCCGCCGACGATCCGCCCGAACCACGACACCGGCCCGGTCACGAGCTCGCTGCCGGGCACGATGTCGAACGCCGCCGCAACTTCGTTGCCGGCCCGCGTCAGGCGCTGGTCGCCGCTGACCTGCAGGACGCCCAGGACGAGGATCGTCAGGATGGCTGCCGTCGAACACAGCCAACCCCAGGCCGCCAATGCAGACACCCGTTGGCGACGCCACACGATGCGCCGGGCCCGATCGGCGCGATCCCGGTAGAAGCGGGACGCCCCCGCGTCCCCGCGAGCCGCGTCGAGATGGCGCACGAGCGGGATGAGGAATCCCTCCGGGTTCGCCCAATAGCCGCCGTGATCGGTCAGCACGTTCATCTCGTTGGTCACGGGCCGGCTCTCGACGACGATGGTCGACGGCGACGTGGGCGGGGGAGGGGCTGCGCCGGGCAGGGCGACCGGGGCGCGCACGAGCCACTGCTCCCCGTCGGTGGTCCCCGTCTCGACCGGGGTGACGGTCGGGGCCTCAGCGGATGCGGTCACCGTCCGGTCGCGCGTCTCCTGGGCGACGAGGCCACCACGCGAGGGGAGCGGACCGGCGGGCGCGGGATCGTACGACGCCCAGACGTCGACCCAACGCAGACCGGGGCGGACCTTCGCGAGGTTGCCGACGACGCGGTTGCCGGGCGTGATCTCCTGGTCGGCGGGGTCCGCGGCGAGGCGCCAGGCGAGTCCCAGCCCCTGGCCGAGGGTGATGAGCTTGTCGACCTTGAGGTGGGCATACGCCGGATCGAGCAGCGTCTCGAAGCTGACCAGTGCACCGCCCGAGTGGGCCACGATGACGACGGCATCGCAGCCATCGGCGATGAGCCGTTCGATGGATCGTGCGAGCCGCGCCCGGACGTTGGCCGACTGGACGGAGTCGTCGAGCAGGACGGGCAGGTCGCCGAACCAGTCGACGATGAACGAATCGATCATCCGGCGCGCCGCGAAGTCGCGGACCAGCTCGATCGGGATGCGCCGCAGGAGGTCGTAGCCGGCGAGTGCCAACGCCCCGACGCCGCCGACGAGCCAGCCGACGGGACGCGCCCCGAACGTCTTGCTCTGCACCCAGTCGAGCCGATCGATGATGCGCCAGTCGAGCGGCAGGCGACCCGTCCCGATCAGGTCGGTGGCGTGGGCCAGGTCATGGAGCTGCGGCGTTCGCTCGCGGTATCCGGCGGCGATGCCGTTGACCACGAGGCCCATCCGGTGACGCAGGTAGTCGATCGTTCGTCCGAGATCGGGCGAGCGCAGATCGGCGGCCCACCACGCCTCGGTCATCACCCACGTGGTTGACGGGAGGTCGGCGTGGCCTGGGACCACGATCTCGAGGTAGGGCGGCGAGGCCGCACTGAGACTGAATTCCGCACGCCACACCGGATCGTCGATGCGGCCCGGTCCGGGCGCCGGGCCGGTCGCCCCTTCATCGTCCACGGGATCCGGCATCGCGGCGCGCCAGTCGGTCAGCAATCCGACGATCGGCCCGGACCAGTCGAGGAACGTCTCCGCGGGCGCCTGCGTGCCGATGCCGTGCACGAACACCACCCCGGTGCGCCGCGCGATCTCCGGCGGCAGCGCGAGGGACCCGCTGGCCCCGGCGACCTCCGGCGGCGCATCGAGCGCCAGGCCGGGCCCGTCGCTGCCGGTCGCGCCCGTCTTCGAAGGCTCCGAGAAGACCGTCGGCTGGTCGTCCGACCGTTGCATCCGGGGACTCTAGCATCGCCCCATCGGCGGTCCGTCGGATGCCGGGGCGCTCTACCATGGGGCGATGTACGTCGACGCGATGGAGTTCCTCGAGGAGGAACACGACGGGTGGGGGCCGTTCGAGGCCCTCGCCGACCTGCCCGACGCGGCGCTGAGCACCCCCGTGCCAGGCGCGCACGGCTGGTCGGGCCGCGACCTGATGGCGCACCTGCTGGCGTGGCAGGCGGTCGCGCTCGACGCGGCCAAGGAGCTGGCGGTCAACGACAGCAGCCCGACGATCGCCCGGGTCGACGCCGACTGGGCGGCACGTGGCGGCGAGGTCGTGAACGAGGAGATCGCGCAGGCCTGGGCGGTCCTCCCCCTCGACGAGTTGCGCGATCAGTTCCGTACGCAGCCCGGCGAGTTGCGCGGCTACCTCACGGTCGTGCCGGAGAGCCGCTGGCTGAAGCACGCGACCCACCTGCGCACGTTCCGCGAGGAAACGATCGAACACTACGAGGATCACCTGGCCGACCTCCAGGCCATCCTCGGCGCGGCTGCCGGGGCGTGACGCTCGCCGAGGTCATCGCCGCGGCGGCCGACCAGGTCCCGGACATCGCCTCGTCCGTCGCGTCCCGGTCCGGCGACGTCAGCTGGTCGGTCGATGGCCAGGTCTTCGCGGTCCTGGCCGCCGATGGGACGTCGGTCGCCATCCTGCTGGACCCGGTCGTGGCCGATGCGGCGGCGCGAACGCCGGACGTCGTGGCCTCCGGCCGAGGCCCCGGCTGGGTCGAGCTGCGACCGCCGCTGGTGGATGGTCACGTTGCCGATCGTGCGGCGGCCTGGTTCCGCTCGGCGCACCGTCGCCTGTCGCGCCCGGAGGCCTAGGCGCGGGGACGCGCACGCGGTGTCGCCCGCAGCGGCCGAGCGTGGAATCGAACGGCCCCGGTCGGGGACCGGGGCCGGCGAGAGGACGAGCGACCGTCAGTCGGCGGTCGCCACCGCGAACTCGGTCAGGTTGAATTGCTGCTCGAGTTGCTCGAGCGGCCGGAAGCCGACGACGCCCTGCGGCTGTGCGCCCGGCTTGAAGAAGGCGATCGTCGGGATGCTCATGATGTTGAAGGCCTGCGACAGCCGCGGGTTGGCGTCCACATCGACCTTGACCACGTCGACCGCGCCCTCGTACTTCTCGGCGAGCTTCTCCATCTCGGGGGCCACCATCTTGCACGGGCCGCACCAGGCAGCCCAGAAATCGACGACGACCGGCCGCTCGGCCTTGAGCACCAGCTCCTCGAAGTTGGCGTCCGTCGCGACCTTGATGTCCACCATGTGGGTCCGTTCCTTTCGTACTCGCTGGGGGCGAGTGCCCTACCGGGCGATGTCCTGGATGAGGCGGTAGGCCTCGAGGACACGCTGATCCGCGAGGCGATAGAGGATGGTGTTGCCGTCACGCCGGCTGGTCACGAGCCCCGCTCGGCGGAGCACCGCGAGATGCTGGCTCATGTTGGGCACCTGACAGCCGACCCGGGTGCTGAGGTCGCTGACGGACAGCTCGCCGATGGCGAGTGACTCGAGGACACACAGGCGCTTGGGGTCGGCCAGCGCGCGACCGACGGCGGCGTACCGCTCGCGATCGGGCTCGGCCGAGACCGGCAGGTAGTCCAACACCGGGGCAGCGTATCAGTGTTTGCGCAAGGACGCAAGTAGACGGATCAGGCGAGATCGAGCCACTACCGATCGCGCGGGCCCGTGACGACATCCCGGCGCGATGCGTCGCGTCTGCAATCCGCCGGAGCGCAGGCTCGGATCCGCAACGCATGGAGGATCGGATCATGTGCCTGACCTGTGGATGCATGGACGCCCACCGCGAGATGGGCGAGGCCAACATCACGTTCGAGGACATCAAGCGGGCGGCTGACGAGAACGGCCGCACGGTCCAGGAGACCCTGTCGATCTTCGACACCACCGCCGACAAGGACCGCCTCGAGCACGCGACCGAATACGAGGCGACGGCGAACCCCGCTTCCTGACGACGCACAGCACAAGGACCCATACTCGGGCGCATGCCGGAGGTCGACGACAGCGCCCGCCTCGACGTGCCGCTCGCCGAGATCGAGGCGGCTGCCGATCGGCTTCGCGGCCTCGTCCACCGCACCCCGATGCTGGCGTCGGCCACCGCTGCGGACTGGATCGAGCGGGCCACCGGTACCCGGATCCGCGACGGGCGCCTCTTCGCCAAGGCCGAGCACCTCCAGAAGACCGGTTCGTTCAAGGCGCGCGGCATGACCAACCGGATCGCCACCCTCCCGGACGATGCGCGGTCCCGCGGCGCCATCACCCTGTCCGCGGGCAACGCCGGCCAGGCGTACGCCTGGGCCGGTCGCGCCGCCGGCGTGCCGGTCACGGTGGTCATGCCCGACGGAGCCGTGCGCTCCAAGGTGGAGGCGTGCCTGGCGTATGGCGCCAGGGTCGTGTTGCACGGGGCGCACGTCGGCGAGACGTTCGCCGAGATGGAGCGCATCCGCGACGCGGAGGGTCTTGCCTTCGTCCATCCGTTCGACGACCCCGCAGTCATCGCCGGCAACGGCACGGCCGGGCTGGAGATCGTCGAGGACGTGCCCGATGTCGACGTCGTCGTCGTCGGTGTCGGTGGTGGCGGCCTCATCAGCGGGGTCGCGGCGGCGATCAAGGCACGCCGCCCGTCGGCCCGGGTCATCGGGGTGGAGCCCGAGGCGTCCAACGCCCTGTCCGTGGCGCTCGACCGGGACGAGATCGTGACCATCGAGCCGCGATCCGTCGCCGATGGGCTCGGGGCGCCGTTCGCGGGGCGCTGGACGATGGCGATGGCCCGCCGCCATCTGGACGACATCGTCCTGCTGGACGACCCGACGATCCTCGCCGGCCTCCGCTTCGCACTCGAACGGATGAAACAGGTCCTCGAGCCAGCCGGCGCAGCGGCCCTCGCGGCCGTCCTCGCCGGCCGGGTCGACCTCCGCCGGGACGAGCGGGTCGCGGTGCTGTTCTCGGGTGGCAACATCGAGGTCGACCGCATCGGTGCGCTCGTCGCCGGCGCCGGTTCGCTGCCCGGCCAAGCCACCTAGTCGCCGGGGATCAGTCGACGCCCAGTTCGTGGAGCCGTTCGTCGTCGATGCCCAGGTGATGGGCGAGCTCGTGGACGACGGTCAGCCAGACCTCGTCAGCGAGGTCGTCGGGGTCGGCGAAGTCGGCTTCGAGCGGCAGCCGGAAGAGCGAGATCCGATTCGGGACCGCGATCCAGTCGGCGCCCCATTCGGTCCGCGGCACACCCTCGTAGAGGCCATACAGCGTGTCTTCGGGTTCGAGTCCGTTGTCGGCCCGCTGCTGCGCCGAGGGCTCGTCGTCGATGACGATCGCGACCTCATCGAGGGCTGCCGCGAACGGCATCGGGATGCCGGCCAGGGCCTCGGCCACGAGCGCGTCGAACGACCGATGCCGCGCTGGTCGGCGCAGCGTCCGACCACGTGCCGTGCGGGAGCCTCGCCGTCGCTTGACCATCGGCCCATATGCTAGGGCCGATGGACCTGCCGCTGGCCGCCGTCCCCGAACCGGACCGGTCGCTCGAACCGGCCGGCTTCCTCGTCACCGACGATGACGGCGATCGCCTCCACTTCCTCGATTGGGACACGCCCGCCGGCGCGCCGGATCGGCCAGGCGTGCTGCTCATCCACGGACTCGCCCAGACGGCCTGGTCGTGGGCACCGGTCGCCAGGCGCCTCGGTGGACCCACCGGCCCGCACCGCGTCGTCGCCATGGATCTGCGCGGCCACGGACTGTCGGATGCTCCGACCGAGGACGACGCCTACGCGCTCGACGCTCTCGCCGCGGGCGTCGCGGCGGTGGCCGAGGGATCCGGACTGCTGGCCGGAGCGGATGACCGCATCGTCCTCGGCGGTCACGGGTTCGGCGCGATCGTCGCGGCCGTGGCGGTCGTCGCGCTCGGCGCGCGCTGCGCCGGCCTCGTCCTGGTCGATGGCGGCTGGGAATCGCTCGAGACGGCGACCGGCCTCGATGTGGAGGAGTTCCTGCGGGGACTCGACGAGCCGCCCGAGGTGATGCGCTCGATGACCGCCTTCCTCGAGGACCGCGCGGCGTTCGATCCGACCACCTGGGACGACGATCAGCAGCGCGCCGCACGGGCGACGGTGGTCGAGACCCATGCCGGGCGGGTCGTGCCGGCCACGCGGCCGCACGCGGTCGATGCCTGCGTGCGGGCGATGTTCGGCTATGACCCGCTGGCCACGCTATCGGCCATCACTGCACCGATCGTGGCGCTACTCGCGGCCGACGATGAGGGTCGCTCGCGGGCGCGAGCGCTCGACATGGCGTCGGCGGCCCGGCTCGCCGCTGGACGAACGGCCATCCGGTCGGTGGTGTTCCCGCATGCGGGTCACAACCTCATGCGCTACCGGCCGCGCGATGTCGGCGCGGCCATCCTGCTGGCGACGCGCCCCTGACCGATGCCAGCCGACGAGGGGGCCGGCATCCCGGGCGTATCCTCCGCGGACCACGTGCAACCCGCGTAACGCCGGAGGTGCCACATCCGGTCGGTCGCCCCGCTCGATCGGCAGACCGCGCTCGGGATCGGACTCGGCCTCGTCATGGCGCTCGTCGTCGCCGTCATCGTGCTGACCGGTCGACCGGCGTCCGGTGGGATCGAGATCGGGACGTCGACCATCGTGCTGCCGCCCGCCAGCGGCGATCCGGTCCCGGGCGGGGCCGTTCCGGCCACACCATCGACCGCTCCGCCGCCGAGCCCCGGACCGACACCGTCCGGGTCCGCCGCTCCGGCGGCGAGCAGGCCGCCCGCCATCGCCCCGACGAATCGTCCGGCGACCCCCGGCCCACCGTCCGCGACGCCCACGCCCACAGCCGTCGCCCGGACTCCGGTCCCGACGCCGGTCCCGACGCCGACGCCCGCGCCGACGCCGACGCCCGCCCCGACCGCGACTCCGTCTCCCACGGCGAGCAGCACACCGACGGCCGATCCCGATGCCACGCCGACGCCGACACCGACCCCGACGCCGATCCCCGAGCCGACCCCACTCATCCCGCGGATCCTGCCCCCGCCGGCCCTCTGCCCGGTCCCCGACCTCGTCGGCCCCTGTCCGTGACGGTGGCGTCGACTGCGGCGGGAGCGCAGTCGGACGTACCATCGCACCCAGCACAGGAGCCGTCCAACCCGATGTCGAGACCCCCCGAGCTGCCCCCGAACGTGCGTCGCCTGGTGGATGAGATCGAGTCCGAGATCGGCGAGACCGACCTCGCCATCGACGACATCACGGGCTCGCGCGGGCGCGACCGTGCCGGCGAACCATCCACCGACAACGGCAAGGTCGAGGCGGCGGTGCGCGAGATCCTCCAGGAGATCGGCGAGGATCCCGACCGCCAGGGCCTCGTCGGGACGCCCGGTCGCGTCCATCGCATGTACACCGAGCTGACCGCCGGTTACCACGTCGACCCTGAACGGCTCATCAACAACGCCATCTTCGATGTCGCCTACAGCGAGATGGTCATCGTCCGCGACATCCCGTTCTACTCCCTGTGCGAGCACCACCTCCTGCCGTTCTTCGGCACGGCGGCCGTCGCCTACATCCCGCGCGGTCGGGTGATCGGGCTGTCGAAGATCCCGCGCATCGTCGAGATGTACGCGCGACGCCTCCAGGTCCAGGAGCGGCTGACCCAGGAGGTGGCGCAGTTCCTTCAGGACCGGCTCGAGCCACAAGGCGTCGGCGTCGTGATCGAGGCGACCCACCTGTGCGCCGTCATGCGCGGCATCCGCAAGCCGGGGACGGTGATGACCACGTCGTCGGTCCTCGGGCTGTTCCGGACGCGCGACCGAACGCGCTCGGAGTTCCTCGACCACCTGGCTCGACCAGGCCCGGGGACCTGACCACGGCACGCTTCAGCGCCACGCTGCGACCGACCGAGGGAGGCACCTACATCGAGGTTCCCCCCGACGTCGTCGAGGCGCTGGCCGTCCGGGGCCGGACCTCCGTCGTGGGCACGATCGACGGGCACCCGATCAGGCACCAGTTCATGCCCTACGCGTTCGAGGGCGAGGGTCGCAAGGTCGTGATGGCCATCAACCAGGCGACCCGGACGATGCTCGGCAAGACGGTCGGCGACGCGGTCGATCTCGACCTCGAGCGGGATCCGATCCCACGCGCCCGTCCGAAGCCCGCCCGCTGACGCTCGAACAACCCTGACGCTGTCGTTCAGTGACGGCATCCGGACCTTCAACGCGAACGTCGGGTTGAGCGGGGCCGCCTTCTAGCCGGTCCCGGGCCCTGGACCGATCAGGGGCGCTCGAGGATGGTGATGGTCTTCGATCCGCCGACGACGGCCAGGGTGTAGCGGTCACCCGTCCCGGTCCAGGCGCGACTGCCGATGGTCGTCTCTCCGCCCTTCGCGCCGAGCACCTGGCCATCGAGCTCGACCGCCGAGGCGCCGCCGCGGACGAGGAGCTGGAGTGGCACCCCGCGGGGACGTTCGAGCCGGATCGTCTTGACGCCGCCGGTGATCCGGACGGGCACCTCGCCCGAGGGCCGACCGAGCTCGAGCTGCACGCGTTCCGTCCCGCCGGTCAACTCCAGACCCCGCAGCGGGACGTCACGCAGGTCGGCCTCGAGCCGCCGGATGCCGCCGACGATCTCGATCGTCCACGGCAGGTCGATGCTCAGCGACATCGTCGCGACGCGCTTGCGCCAGTCGAACAGGCCCCCACGGAAGCCCACCAGCACCCGACCGTCGCGGACGCGAACCTGTGGGGTCGCACCCTCGAATCGGCCGCGATACAGCTCCGTCGGTGAGCGATGCGGTCGAAGCCGCAGTTCCTGCATCCCCGAGCGGAACATCAGGTGCGCCGCAGCGAGGCCCCCGCGAGGAGCGGTGTACTCCGCGACACCGGTGTCGGAGTCGGCATCCGGGTCGGGCGTCGCGCGCATGCGGGCGGCCTCGGTCTGGGTGAGCTCCGCCATCCGTGAGAGGAAGCCATTGATCGTCTCGAGCTGGTCGGCGGAGTACCGGGCGGCCTCCGTGGCGAAGGCCCGCTCGAGCGATTCGAGCAGGCTCTCGACCGACGCGATCCGCTCCGGGACGACCTCGATGACGACCCGTCGTCGATCGGCGGGATCGGGCGTCCGCCGCACATAGCCGGCCTGCTCGAGTCGGTCGATCACGCGGGTGACGGCGCCGCTTGTCAGGCCCATCGCCTCCGCCAGCCGACCGGCTGTCGCCGCGCCCGAGTCGATGAGCAGTTCGAGCGCATCGATGTCGGACTCGGACAGCCCCAGCCGAATGGCGACGGACTGGCCGAAGATGGATCCCTGGACATTCACTCGTCGAAGCGCCCGCACGACGCTGTCGATGGCTGGTCGTCGTTCCATGTTGACAATGGCTCCTGCATCGGTAACTATCTGTCCCGTGCAGATAATGACCGAATATGTTGAGCGGCGCAAGTGACTCCGCCAAGCATACCGGCCAGGAGAGGAGACGACATGGTCGCGATGATGCGATCGAGCCGATCGATGATCCGGACCCACGACCTTCGGCGGACGTTCACGGTGCGCGGCAAGGCCGCTGACGTCGAGGCCGTGCGGGGCGTCGATCTGGACGTCCGGGCCGGCGAGATCTTCGGCTTCCTCGGCCCGAACGGGGCCGGCAAGACGACGACGCTTCGGATGCTGGCGACCCTGCTCAAGCCGACGTCCGGCACAGCGGTCGTCGCCGACGCCGATCTCGCGCGGGAGCCGCAGGAGGTCCGTCGGCGCATCGGCTACGTGCCCCAGGGTGGCTCGACCGACCCGGCGGAGACCGGCCGGGGCGAGCTGGTCATCCAGGGCCGGCTGTACGGCATGGGCAAGGCCGACGCGGTCGCCCGGGCGATCGAGGTCCTGGCGGCCCTCGACCTGACAGCCGCCGCCGACCGGCCGACCAGCACCTACTCCGGTGGCATGCGTCGCCGGCTCGATGTCGGCCTGGGCATCGTCCACCGGCCGGCGGTGCTGTTCCTCGACGAGCCGACGACGGGGCTCGATCCACAGGCCCGCGCGCGGATGTGGGACGAGATCAGGGCGCTCCGCGAACGCGGCACGACGGTGTTCCTCACGACCCACTATCTCGAGGAGGCCGACGCCCTGGCCGATCGGCTGGCGATCATCGATCACGGCCGGATCGTGGCCGATGGGACGGCCGACGAGCTCAAGCGCCAGGTGGCCGGCGATGTGATCACGCTTGGTGTCGATGGGGCCGTCGAGCACGTGCTCGCCGCCGTCCGTGATCAGCCCTTCGTCCGGGAGGCGTCCGGCGACGACGAGGTCGTCCGGCTGTATGTCGACCAGGGCGATACGGCCGTGCCGCAGATCCTGCGGGTGCTCGACGGCGCCGGCCTGACCGCGCGGACCATCACCCTCGCCCGCCCGAGCCTCGACGATGTCTTCCTGCGCCAGACCGGGCGCTCGCTGCGCGAGGAACCGGCGGCATGAGCGCAGTCCATTCCCGGCACGTCGCTGTCGACCGTTACACCGCCACGAGGAACCCGATCATGCAGCTCCTTCGCGACACCTGGCTCATCTATCAGCGCTCCGTGTGGCTGACCATCCGCCAGCCGGTCTGGATCGTCTTCGGGATGATGCTGCCGTTGTTGTATCTCTTCCTGTTCGGCCCGCTCCTCGAGGGGGCGACCCAAACCGCCGGGACCGGCACGAACGCGTTCAACTGGTTCGTCCCGGGGCTCGTCATCCAGATCGCGATGTTCGCGACCGCGTTCTCGGGGTTCGGGCTCATCGCCGAGCTGCGCAGCGGGGTCATCGAACGGATGCGGGTCACCCCGATGAGTCGGGCCGCGATGCTCCTCGGCCGCTCGCTGCGCGACATCACGATCCTCGTCCTCCAGGCGCTGCTGCTCATCGTGCTGGCCATCCCCCTCGGCCTCGTGGTCGACCCGATCGGCGTCGTCGTGGTGCTCGGGCTGCTCGTGCTGATCGGCCTCGTCTTCGCACCGCTGTCATACAGCGGAGCGCTCATCCTGCGCAGCGAGGACGCGTTCGCCCCGCTGGTGAACAGCATCTCGATGCCGCTGCTGCTGCTGTCGGGGATCCTGCTGCCGATGTCGCTGGCACCCGACTGGCTGCGATGGTTGAGCTCGATCAACCCCCTGACCCATGCGGTCGATGCGGCCCGCTCGCTGTTCAACGGGCAGTGGGCCGATCCGGAGATCGCCATCGGGGTCGCGATCACGACGGTCCTCGCGGTGATCTCCATCTGGATCGCGGCACGGACGTTCGCCCGGACGAACGCCTGACGCGTCGCGCGGGCGTGGCCGTCCCATACAATCCGGGCATGACCGATCGACCGCTCAAGGTGCTGATCGCCAAGCCGGGACTGGACGGCCACGACCGCGGCGCCAAGGTCCTCGCCCGCGGATTGCGCGATGAGGGCTTCGAGGTCGTCTACACCGGCCTGCGCCAGACGCCCGAGATGGTCGCCACGGCCGCCCTCCAGGAGGACGTCGACGTGGTCGGGCTGTCGATCCTGTCGGGTGCCCACATGACCCTGGTGCCGCGGATCACCAGGCTGCTCGCCGACTCGGGCATGTCCGACGTGCTGGTCACGGTCGGCGGCATCATCCCCGACGACGACGTGCCGGCCCTGCGTGCGGCCGGTGTCGCGGCCGTCTTCGGGCCGGGGACCACGATCGCGTCGGTCGCCGAGTTCCTGCGCGCCAACGCGCGACCCCGAGACTAGGTGGGGGACGGCGAGCGTCCGGTCGGGGCGAGCACGCTCGACGAACGCGCGGCCGCGCTGGCCGATGCCGCCCTGGCCGGCGACCGGCGCTCCCTCGCCCGACTGCTGACCGCGGTCGAGAACCGGGGTCCGCTTGCCGAGGCCGCGCTGCGGCGGCTCTACCCGCGGGCCGGTCGCGCGCACCTCGTCGGCATCACCGGACCCCCGGGTGCCGGCAAGTCGACGCTCGTCGCGGCACTCATCGCGCAGGTCCGGGCAGCCGGGCGTCCCGTGGCGGTGGTCGCCGTCGACCCGTCGTCGCCGATCACCGGGGGCGCGCTCCTGGGCGATCGCGTGCGGATGCAGGCCTACGCCGAGGATCGGGACGTGTTCATCCGCTCGATGGCTTCGCGCGGCCATGCCGGCGGGCTCGCCGCCACGACGACGGCCGCGGCGGCAGCGCTCGACGCGGCGGGATTCGATCTGGTGCTCATCGAGACGGTGGGGACAGGCCAGAGCGAGGTCGAGGTGGCCGCGACCGCCGATACGACCGTCGTGCTCGAGGCACCCGAGATGGGCGACGAGGTCCAGGCCATCAAGGCCGGCCTGCTCGAGGTGGCTGACATCGTGGTCGTGAACAAGGGCGACAAGCCCGGCGCGCTGCGCACGGCGGCGCAGTTGCGGGCGATGCTCGTCCCGACCGTCGGACGGTCCGCGGCCGGCGATCGCCCGGCACCGAAGCGGCCCGACGTCCTGGTGACGACCGCCTCGACCGGTGCGGGGGTGCCCGAACTGCTGGCGGCGCTGGACCGCCACCGCTCGATCGAACGCGACGGGCTGACCGACGGACCGCGGACGCATCGAGCCCGAGCGCAGGTCGAAGCGATCCTGGCCCAGCGGCTGGGCGAGCGACTCCGTGGCGATGATCTGTCGTCGCTCACCGCATCGATCGTCGCGGACGTCGCGGAGCATCGCCTCGACCCGTACGCAGCCGCCGACCGGTTGTTGTCCGAGATCGTGCGACCTTCCGACTGAACCGTATCCGGCCGCGCGGTCCCTCCAGCCGGCGCTACGATGCAACGCATGACCGGGATCCAGCGTGTCTTCGTCGCGGGGGCGGGCCTGATGGGCCACGGCATCGCCCAGGTCCACGCCGCGATCGGCAAGACCGTGGTGCTCTACGAACCGGATCTGGCGCGGGCTGAGGCCGGTGTCGAACGGATCGCCGGAAACCTCCAGCGCGCGATCGACAAGGGCCGACTCGATGCCGCCGGACGCGACGCGACGCTCGCCCGGATCCGATCGAGCACCGACCTCGGCGCGGTGGCCGATACCGACCTCGTCATCGAAGCCGTGTTCGAGGACATCGACGTCAAGTCGGGGCTGTGGCGAGACCTGGACCGTCACGCTCGGGCTGGCGCGATCTTCGCCTCGAACACGAGCTCCATCGCGATCCACCGGCTCGCCGCGGCGGTGCGCCGGGAGCGTCGGTCCGCCTTCCTTGGGATGCATTTCTTCAGCCCGGTGCCGGTCATGCCGCTCATCGAACTGATCCGCTCCGATACGACCGACGACGCGACCATGGACGCCATCCGGGACCTGGCCGCCGAACTCGGCAAGCAGGTCATCGTGTCAGCCGATACGCCAGGTTTCATCGTCAATCGGACGCTCATGCCGCTGCTCGCGGAGGCCATGCGGGCGCTGGAACAGGGCGTCGGCAGCGCCGAGGACATCGATGCCGGTGCGCGGGTCGGCCTGAACCACCCGATGGGTCCCCTGGAGCTGGCCGACTTCATCGGCCTCGATGTCTGCCTCGGCATCATGCGCGTGCTCGAGGATGGGCTCCGCCAGGAGCACGTCCGCCCGCCGCAGGTCCTGGTCGATCTTGTCGCCGCGGGTCATCTCGGGCAGAAGACCGGCCGAGGCTTCTACACCTACCCGCGCGCCTGACCGGCCGCCAGCGCGACGTCGCGCAGGACGCGCTCGAGCGTCTCGAGGTCGAATGGCTTGGCCAGCAGCCCGACCCGGTGTTCGGAAGCGAACGCTTCGAGCGCCGGATTGAGCACGTCACCGCTCATCATCACGAATCGATCGGCCAGGTCCGGGCGGGTATCGACGATCCGCTCGAAGGCGTCGATACCCGACTGACCGTCCAGCTGGTGGTCGCACAGCAAGGCGACGAAGCCGTGGTCATCGGCCAGTGCCAGGGCCTCGTCGGCCGTCGCGGCGACCACCGGTCGATAGCCGAGGGAGCGGAGGGCCTGGTCGAGGAACGTCCTGATCGAGGGTTCATCGTCGAGGACCAGCACGCGTCCGTGCGACGCGGCTGCATCGATGGACGGATCGACGGGCGGAGGCGGAACGTCCGTCCGCGGGGCCGGGGTCGTGTCCACGATGGTCTCGGGCGCGGCCGCCCGGACCGGCAGGTCGAACGTGAACGCGGCGCCGCGTCCCCATGCCGACGGCACATAGCGCAGCTCGCCGCCGTGCGAGCGCACGATGCCGTACGAGACCGGCAGGCCGAGGCCCGTCCCGTCCGCGGGCGGCTTGGTCGTGAAGAACGCCTCGAACAGGCGGCCGGCATCTTCCGGAGCCACGCCCGAGCCGTCATCCATGACCGTGATGCGAACACGCTCGTCGGCCGCTCGGCCCTCGCGCCGGGCGCTGATCCCGAGGCGCGAGCCGCCGCCATGGCGGATCGCGTAGATGGCGTTGTGGGTCAGGTTCACGAGGACCTGCTGGATCTGGCCCCGATCGAGTTCGACCGGCGGCAGGTCGTCGGGAAGATCGACCTCGACCCCGATCGGACCGTGGTCGAGGCTGTACGACTGGAGCGTGAGGACGCTGTCGACGAGGGCCCGGATCGAGGTCGGGTGGCGCTCGGGCGGTCGCTGCCGCGCGAAGTCGAGCAGGTTCTGCACGATGCGCCGGGTCCGCGTCGCCTCCTCGACGAGCAGGTCGGCGTTGTGGCGCAGGCCGTCGGGCAGCGTCGGATCGCGGCGGATGAGCTGGCTGAAGCCAAGGATCGATGCCAACGGATTGTTCAGCTCGTGGGCCACGCCCGACACCAGCTGCCCGGTCGCCTCCATCTTCTGCGCCTGGATGAGCTCGGCCTGCAGCCGCTCCTGGTCGGTCAGGTCGTGGATGCGCACGAGCAGGCGCGACGCGCCGGCGAGCTCGATCGAGGCCACGACGGCCTCCTCCGGGAAGTGGCTGCCGTCGCGCCGGATGCCGATCGCGCGAACGGTCGTCGAGCCATCGTCGCGGGCGGCCGTCGTGATCGGGTCGCTCCCGTCCGGGTCTGCGACGGCGAGCTCGTTCGTCCGACGGCCGAGGAGCCATTCCCGTTCGGCCGCGAACAGGCGGACGGCCGCGTCGTTCGCATCGACGACCGTCCCGTCGGTCAGGCTGACGAGGACCGCATCCGGCGATTCCTCGAACATCGTGCGGTAGCGCTGCTCCGAGTCGACGAGCCGATCCCGGAGCCGGAAGTTCTCGAGCGAGATCGAGGCGATGGTGGCGACTCGCTCCAGCGCGCCGCGATCCAGGTCGAGCTCGGCGACCGGACGATCGAAGTAGACGGCGATGCCGCCGGCGATGGCCTCCCCGACCCGGATCGGGATGGCCGCATAGGCGACGATGCGCGCCCCACGGGCACGCTCGACGATATCGAGCGGGATCGTCCCCGCCTCGAACGACTCGACGAAGGCGCCTTCGCCGGCGCGCCAGCGCCGGAACGCCGTGCGCAGGTCCGGCCGATCGTCGCCCAGCCAATCGGCGATGGCCGGGTCGATGTCGACGAGGCTGTTCGCCGCGTACGACTCCCCGTCGGGCGCGAGGATGCCGTACGCCGTCCCGGCGGCGCCCAGGGCGGCGTTGATGAGGCGTCCCGAGCGTCGCGCGAGCTCGTCGAGCGTCTGGACGTGACTCCCGACCCGGGTCAGCTCATCGAGACGACGGAGCCGCTCGGTCGTCGCCCGCTCGGCGTCGGCGCGCCGGACGATCTCCTCGACCAGTCGCGCGTTCTCGAGACCACGCGCGACCGTGGCGGCGATGAGCAGTGTGGCGCCATCCGACGGCAACGTGGCTTCGGGATCGGTCCAGCCGATGCTCAACAACCCGACCAGCTCGTCCTCGCGGTGGAGGCCGACCACCAGGATGGTGCGGATGCCCGTGTCGAGGAAGGCCCGGCGCGTGTCCGGCGTGAGCGGCAGTCGGTCGACCGGTCCCTTGACGACCCGACCCGGCGTCGCCACGGCGCGAATCACCGGCACCTCGGTCCACGGGACGTCGACGATGCCGGCCAGGCGAGCAGGGAAGTCCTGGCCGGCAAGCAGCCGGCCAGCCTTGCCGTGGGCGACGACGATGCCGCCGTGATCGGCGCCGGTGGTCGCGGCGATGACCTCGAGCGCACGGTGCGCGACCGTCTCCCGTGAGCGGGCCTCGCCGGTCGCCGAGGTCAGCGACCCGAGGCTCGCCAGTTCGCGTTCGAGGCCGACCGCGTCGGTGATGTCGCGGCGCACGCTGAGGACCCCGACGGCCTCGTCGTCGGGGCCGTCGATCCGGCTCATGACCGCTTCGATCACCACCTCGCGGCCGACCAGTCGTCCGAGCCGCGGCCGGTCTGCTACGCGGCCGCGCCACGACCCCCGCTCGAGGGCCATGCCGCGCGCGCCGGCCGAACTCGTGCCCGCTCCGACCACCGTCGAATCGAACAGGTCCTCGATCGGCACGCCGAGAGCGTCGCTGGCCGGGATGCCGTACAGCTCGCTGGCCGCCTCGTTCCAGACCACGATCCGCCGGTGGACGTCGGTGACGGTGATGGCGTCGGCCATGATCCGGGCGATGTCGGCGATGCCGGGCAGGACGTCGAGGGGCGTGACCTCGTCGTCGGGTCCCCCGAGCGCGTCAGCGTGTCGCACCCGGCTATCCTAGCCCGCGTGGACGCGACGCTGACCGATGAGGAGCGGCTGCTCCAGGCCACGGCCCGGGAGTTCGCCGAGCGCGAGGTCGGCCCGGGAGCGATCGAGCGCGACGAGGCGGAGCGCTATGACCGCTCCCTGTTCCGGGCGATGGGCTCGCTCGGCCTGACGGCGGCACCCTTCCCCGAGGCGGTCGGCGGCGCCGGCTTCTCGTATCTGGCCTGGACGCTGGTGATGGAGGAACTCGGGGCGGTCGACATGGCCATGGCCGTGTCGCTGTCGGTCCACATCCTGTCGCAGTACCCGGTGGTCAGTTGGGGGAACGACGAGCAGCGCGCCCGGTGGCTGCCGGCGATGCAGGCAGGGGAGGCCCTCGGGGCGTTCGCCTTGACCGAACCCCACGCCGGATCCGACGCGGCGGCGTTGCGGACCCGGGCCGAGCGCCACGGCGATGCGTACCGCCTGACCGGCACGAAGATCTGGATCTCCAACGCGCCCGAGGCCGAGCGCTACCTCGTCTTCGCCACGGTGGACCCGAGCGCCGGCCCGCGTGGGATCACGGCCTTCCTCGTCGAGCGCGACACGCCCGGGTTTCGGTTCGGCGCCCACGAGCGGAAGATGGGGATCCGGGCGTGCCCCGCGGCCGAGCTGGTGTTCGAGGACTGCGAGGTGCCGGCCGCCAACCGCCTCGGCGCGGAAGGGGAGGGCTATCGGATCGCCCTGTCGGCGCTCGGTGAGGGCCGCATCTCGATCGCGGCAGCGTGCGTCGGACTGGCCCGCGCCGGTGTCGAGGCGGCCGCGCGCTACCTTGGCGAGCGGACGGCGTTCGGCGGGGTCCTCGCCGATCAGCAGGGGCTGCGCTTCATGCTCGCGGAGATGGCCCGCGATGTGGCCGCGGCACGAGCCCTGACGCGGATCGCGGCCGCCGCCAAGGACCGCGATGAGCCCCTCGCCGAGGTCTCGTCGTTGGCCAAGTGGACGGCGTCCGACACGGCGATGCGCGTGGCCACCGAGGCGGTCCAGCTGTTCGGCGCGAGCGGCTACTCGCGCGAGACGGGCATCGAGCGCCTGATGCGCGACGCCAAGGGCGCGCAGATCTACGAGGGCACCAACCAGATCCACCGGGAGATCGTGGCCGGCGAGGTGCTCAAGCGCGCGCGTCCGGAGGCATGACCCCGCCGGCGTCCGCTCCCCGGCGGCCGATCGCGACGCTCCAGCGTAGACTGCCAGCCATGCCCCAGCAGCCCAACGGCCAGACCTTCATCGTCAGCGCGGCCCGAACACCGATCGGCAAGTTCGGCGGAGCGCTCAGCGCGGTCCCGGCGGTCGAACTCGGCGGGGTCGCCATCCGGGCGGCGGTCGAGCGCGCCGGTCTCGATCCGGCCACGGTCGAGGTCGATGACGTGCTGATGGGCCAGGTCCTCCAGGCGGGAGTCGGCCAGGCTCCGGCTCGCCAGGCGGCGCTCCGCGCGGGCCTGCCCGAATCGACCAGCGCCACGACCATCAACCGCGTCTGCGGCTCGGGCCTCAAGTCGATCATGCTGGCCGCGTCCGAGATCCGCGCCGGCGACGCCGAGCTGGTCATCGCCGGCGGGATGGAGTCGATGAACCAGGCGCCATACGTTCTGCCGGGTGCGCGCTTCGGGCTCCGTCTCGGCGACGCCACGCTGATCGACTCGACCGTCCACGACGGGCTGTGGTGCGGCATCGAGGACTGCCACATGGGCACCCACGCCGAGCGCGTCGCGATCCGTGACCAGGTGACACGCGAGGACCAGGACGCCTTCGCCCTGGCCAGCCACCAGAAGGCCATCGCGGCCATCGATGCCGGTCGGTTCGAAGCGGAGATCGCGCCCGTCACCGTCCGCGACGCGAAGGGTCGCGAGACCGTCGTCAGCACCGACGAAGGGCCGCGTCGGGACACCACGGCCGAGGCGCTGGCCCGCCTCAAGCCGGCCTTCGCACTGCCGGAAGGCGACGATCGCGGCGAGGCGACCAGCGGCACGGTCACCGCCGGCAACGCGCCGGGCATCACCGATGGGGCCGCCGCCACCGTGGTCGCGAGCGAACGGGCGGTCGAGCGGCTGGGCCTGACGCCGCTGGCGCGGATCGTCGGCTACGCCCAGGCCGAGGTCGCGCCCAAGTGGCTGTTCCTCGCTCCGGTCGAAGGCGTCCGTCGGCTGCTGGACCGGATCGAGCTGCCGCTCGATGCCTTCGACCTGATCGAGATCAACGAGGCTTTCGCCGCCCAGACCCTGGCCGACGGTCGTGAGCTCGGCTTCGACTGGGACCGCGTCAACGTCAACGGCGGGGCGATCGCGCTGGGCCATCCGATCGGCGCGAGCGGAGCCAGGATCGTGGCGACCCTGCTCCACGAACTGCGCCGCCGCGAGGGCCGCTACGGCCTGGCGACGCTGTGCCTCGGTGGCGGCGGATCGGTCGCCATGGCGGTCGAGCGGGTCTGAGGCCCGGCTCGGGGCGTCGACCGGCGCTAGACTCCAAGCCATGACCGAGACCGCGATGCCGCGCACACCCGGGACCCCGGCGACCGAGCCCCCCACGTTCCGCCACTACATCGCCGGGGAGTGGTGCGAGTCCGTCGGCGGGGGCACGTTCGAGAGCCGCAACCCGGCGGACCAGCGGGACGTCATCGGGCGGTTCCAGCAGGGGACCGCCGCCGACGTGGCGATGGCGGTCAA
Source organism: Candidatus Limnocylindrales bacterium (assembly GCA_035692005.1). Lineage (GTDB taxonomy): Bacteria > Chloroflexota > Limnocylindria > Limnocylindrales > CSP1-4 > SPCO01. The sequence continues at coordinate 21,551 of DASSII010000093.1, forward strand.
GGCGGCCGACGCCGCCGGCGCCATGTGGCGCCGGACGCCGGCGCCCAAGCGGGGCGAGATCCTGTACGCCTTCGGCGCGCTCATGGCCCAGCACAAGGAGCGGCTCGCCCGGTCGATGACGCGGGAGATGGGCAAGGTCATCGCCGAGGCGCGCGGGGACGTCCAGGAGGGCATCGACATCGCCTTCCTGATGGCGGGCGAGGGTCGCCGGATGGCCGGCGAGACCGTTCCATCGGAGCTGCCCGACAAGTGGGCGATGAGCATCCGCCAGCCGATCGGTATCGCGGCGATCATCACGCCCTGGAACTTCCCGATGGCGATCCCGTGCTGGAAGACCATGCCGGCACTGGTGACCGGCAACACGGTCGTGTTCAAGCCGGCCAGTGACACGCCCCATTGCGCCACGTTGCTGGTGGAGCTGATGGCCGAGGCCGGCATCCCGCCGGGTGTCGTCAACCTCGTGACCGGCAGCGGCGGGGTGGTCGGCGATGCGCTCGTCACCAACCCCGATGTCGGGGTCATCTCGTTCACCGGCTCGTCGGCGACCGGCAAGGCGATCGGGGCCAAGGCGGGCCAGCGGCTCAAGCGCCTGTCGCTCGAGCTGGGTGGCAAGAACGGCGTGGTCGTCCTCGCCGACGCCGACCTCGATCTCGCGACCGACGGGATCCTGTGGAGCGCGTTCGGGACGACCGGCCAGCGCTGCACGGCCGCCTCGCGGGTCATCGTCGAGCGCGACGCCGTCGATGGCCTGCTGCAGCGACTCGAGACGCACGCCCGGCGCCTGCGGCTGGGTGACGGTCAGCTGGACACGACCGATGTCGGGCCGCTCATCAACAGCACGGCCGTGGACAAGGTCGCCTCGTACATCGACATCGGTCGCGGCGAGGGCGAACTCGTCACCGGCGGCGGTCGGCCGTCGGCCGACGAGTTCGGCAACGGCACCTTCTTCGAGCCGACCATCTTCGCCGGTGTCGGGCCGATGGACCGGATCGGCCAGGAGGAGATCTTCGGGCCGGTCCTGTCGGTCATCCCGGTCGCCGACTACGGCGAGGCGATGACCGCCCTCAACCAGACCCGCTACGGGCTGTCGTCGAGCATCTTCACCCGAGACGTGAACCAGGCGTTCCGCGCCATGCGCGACTTCGAGACCGGCATCGTCTACGTCAACGCCGGCACGACTGGCGCGGAAGTCCACCTGCCGTTCGGCGGGTGGAAGGAGACCGGCAACGGTCATCGCGAGGCGGGTCACGTCGCGCTCGACACGTACACCGAGTGGAAGTCGATCTACGTCGACTTCAGCGGTCGGCTGCAGCGCGCACAGATCGACAACCAGTGACCCGCGCCCGGTCGACCGGCGCCGGGTGCGCTCGTGTGCGACCAGCCCGGTGAGCTCGCGCCACAGCGCCGGGGTGTTGCTCTACCGGGTCGACGCTGGCGGCGCTGTGGAGGTGCTGCTCGGTCATCCCGGCGGGCCGCTCTGGGCGAAGCGCGACGAGGGCTACTGGACGGTGCCGAAGGGCGAGATCGAGCAGGGCGAGGAGCCATGGGCCGTCGCCCGACGCGAGTTCGAGGAGGAGACCGGCCATCCACCGCCCGCCGGTGAGATGGTGCCCCTCGGCGACATCCGCCAGAAGGGCGGCAAGCTCGTCACGGCCTGGGCCGTCAAGGGCGACCTCGATCCGGCCACCGCCCGCAGCAACACGTTCCTCCTCGAGTGGCCACCGCGGTCCGGTCGGCGCATCGTCGTGCCGGAGATCGACCGGGTCGCCTGGTTCGACCCGGTCGAGGCGCGACGGCGCATCAAGGACAGCCAGATCCCGCTGATCGATCGGTTGCTGGAGGCGCTCGCGTCGGGCTGACGTCGTCGCTCAGTCGAACGCGATGAGCCGGCGCGCATTGTCGCGGTAGACCTGGCGCAGCACGTCGTCGGGCAGGCCCAGGCCGGAGATGGTCCAGCGTCCCTGGCTCGGGACGTCGCCCGCGTCGTCCGCGCCCTCCGCTCCCTCCGCGCCGTCGTCGGCGTCGTACGCGAATGCCTCGTCGAGGGTCTCGAGGAACCGGTAGTGGACCGGATAGACGGCCGCCTCCGGGGGTGCGTCGGTCCCGAACAGGACGCGGTCCGGGTGGCGCACGAGCAGCTCCCTGGCGCGCCGTGGCTGGCGTCCGAGTTCGGCCAGCCGAGCCGCGATGTCGACATGCCAGTTGGGATATGCCGCCAGCATGCGTTCGACGCGATCGAGGTCCTCCGCAGCGCAGCCGACGTGCGCGCCGATGAACGCGGTGCCCGGATGTCGCGCGACGACCGCCTCAAGCCCGTCGATCAACTCGTCGAACGGCGGGAAGCCCGGCAGGTCGGGACGGCCGACCGGCCGGGTCGGCCAGACGTGCCAGTCCGGATGGACCTGCAGCTCCTCCCAGCGCTCGTTGGTCGCATCGAGTGGCTCGAAGAACGCGATGGGATCGGCGATGTGGATGGTGATGGGCACGCCGAGCTCGCCCGCCGCAGCCCAGACCGGGTCCAGGCGCTCGTCGTCGACCATCACGAGTCGGCCCAGGCCGTCGCGGGCGTGCAGGCCGAGCGTCTTCCAGACCTTCAGGCCGCGAGCGCCGGCCGCGACACCCTCGCGCAGCCGCACCGCCTCCGCCGCACCGAAGTCGGGCTCATCGGGCCAGCGGCCGTAGGACAGTCCGGCGAAGACCGCGACACGACCCGCGAGCGGCGCCTGCCAGCGCTCGATCTCGCGGCGCAGGTCGTCGCCCGTCCCGCCGTCGAGGTCGACCACGGCCTCCACCCCGGCGGCATCGAGCACGGCGACCAGCTCGTCGACCGGGCGAGCCGCCCAGTCGCCCCCGAACGGCGTGCCGAGATGGTTGTGGGCGTCGATCACGCGATGGCGGGGGAGTGGGACGTCGTGTCGCACCAGCCGGAGCTGGCTGCGCGGCCGATAGTCGGCCAGGCGCAGGGCAGGGTCGCCCGGAGCGCTCATCCCTTCAGGCCGCTGACCGCGATCCCCCGGACGAACAGCTGTTGCGCCGCGATGAACAGGATGATCATCGGAGCGAGGCTGACGAGGGCACCGGCCATCATCTCCGGCCACTTGCCGACGAACTGCCCCTGGAACAGCGACAGCCCCACCGTGGTCGTGTACTGGGGCAGGTCGCGCAGGTAGATGAGTGGGTCGAGCAGGTCGTTCCAGGTCCACATGAACGTGAAGATCGCCAGCGTCGCGAGGGCGGGCTTGGCGAGCGGCAGGTAGATGTGCCGATAGACCTGCCAGGGATTGGCGCCGTCCACCCGGGCCGCCTCCGCCAGCTCGCGCGGGATGGTCAGAAAGAACTGGCGCAGCAGGAAGATGCCGAACGCACCGCCCAGGAACGCGCCCACCCACAGCGGCTCCTGGGTCCCGATCCAGTTGCCGCTCTGGCTGGTGGGATGGGGCAGCAGCCGATACAGGATGAAGTTGGGGACGAGGACCACCTGGTAGGGGATGATCAGCGTCGCCAGGATGAGCGCGAAGAGGGGCCCCTTGCCGCGGAACGAGAGGACCGCGAAGGCGTAGGCCGCGAGTGAACAGCTGATGAGTTGCCCGATCGTGTTGAGCGTCGCGAGCTTGAGCGAGTTCAGGAAGAACGTCCCGAAGGTGACCTCCGGCAGGGCGTTCCACATCTTTCCGTAGTTCTCGAAGTGCGGCCCGCTCGGCAGGGACAGGGGCGCCCCGCCGAACACCTCGGCTCTCGTCTTGAGCGAGGTCAGGATCATCCACAGGAACGGCAGCATCATCAGGAGCCCACCCAGGACCAGGAGCGTCACCAGGATGATCCGGCGGACTTGCCTGGCCCGGTTGCGGCGCGGTCGGATGAGGCCCGGCCGGGCGCTCGACGCCGCGCTCATCTGGCGATCACTGGTAGTGGACCCAGCGCCGTTGCGAGCGGAAGTAGACGATCGTCAGGATCGCCACGATCAGGAACAGGACCCACGACGCGGATGCGGCGAGGCCCATCTTGAACTGGTCGAAGCCGCGTTGGTAGATGTAGTAGACGAGGGTGATGGTCGCTTTGGTCGGCTCGCCCGGTCGCGCCAGGACGTAGACCTGGTCGAACACCTGGAACGACCCGATGAAGGCGAGGATGCCGGTGAAGAAGACGGTCGGCGTGAGCAGGGGCAGGGTGACCTGGCGGAACCGCGCCCAGCGGCCGGCGCCGTCCACGGCGGCGGCGTCGTAGTACTCCTGCGGGATCGCCTGGAGGCCGGCGAGGAAGATGATCACGTTGAAGCCAAGGCCCTGCCACACGCTCATGGCGATGATCGACGGCATCGCCAGGACGGGGTTGCTGACCCACTTCTGGGCGGGGATGCCGAACAACCCGATGATCGTGTTGAGCAGGCCGCCCTGCGGGCTGTAGATCCACAACCAGACGAGCGCGATGGCCGTGGTCGAGGTGACCAGCGGCAGGAAGTACATGGTCCGGACCAGGGCGATGCCGCGGACCCGCTGGTCGAGGGCCAGGGCCAGGCCGAGGGCCAGCACCATCCCGATCGGGACCGACACGACGGTGTAGAAGACGGTGTTCCGAAGGGCCATCTGGAATCGCTCGTCGGCCATGAGCGCGGCGAAGTTGTCGAGGCCGACGAAGGTCGGCGGCGAGAGCAGGTCCCAATCGGTCAGGGCGATGCCGAACGAGGCGAGGATGGGCCCCGCCGACAGGGCGAACAGGCCGATCAGGGTCGGCCCCAGGAAGAGCAGGGCCCACCAGCCTTCCCGCCGCCGAGGTCCGCCGCGACCGAAGCCGCCACGGCGGATGGCCGTGGCGGCTGGTGGCGCGGCCAGCTCCGGAGGGACCGAGCGGGTCACCGTCGGGTACTCAGCTCCCGAGGAGGTCGTTCAACTGCGTCGCCACGGACTGGACCGCGTCGGCCGCGGTCTTGTTCGGGGCGTTGAACACGTTCTCGTCGAGCTCACCCTGGAGGATGGTGGTGTATTCCTCGTAGCCCTTGAATGACGGCTTGGGCTTGGCGTACGACAGGCTGTCGGCGAACACCTTGGCACCGTCGAATGACTGCGCGTACGGCCCGGCGAGGACCTCCTTCGACACCGGCAGCGACGCTCGCAGCTGCATCAGCTGCTCCTGGGCCGCGGGGCTTGCCAGGAACTTGATGAACTCCCAGGACGCGTCGGGCGACTTCGTCCCCTTGTAGGCGACCGCACCGGTCGGGTTGACCGAGGTGAACCGCCCGGCCGGACCCGCCGGCAGGGGAGCGATTCCGAAATCGAGGCCGGCGGCCTGATGGGTCGGGACCAGCCACGAGCCGTTGACCTCCATGGCGGCCAGGCCCTGCTCGAACGCGTCGCCCGTCTCGGCGAAGATCGCCGGCTCGGCGAGCACCTTCTCTTTGTAGATGAGGTCCTGGAGGAACTGGATGCCGCCCGCGGCTTGTGGCGTGGTGAGCGCGGTGGTCTTGCCGTCGGCCGCGAAGAAGTCACCACCGTTCTGCCACACCAGCGACAGCCAGTAGTTCTCCATGTCGCTCGTCTCGGTGTACAGGCCCCACTGGTCGGGAGTCCCGTCGCCGGCGCTGTCAACGGTCAGCTGCTTGGCGACCGACACCAGCTTTGCCCAGTCCCACGTCTCGTCTGGATAGGGCAGGCTGGCGGCATCGAACATCTTCTTGTTGTAGTAGAGGGCGATCGTGTTGAGGTCACGCGGCAGCCCGAACTGGTGGCCGTCCGGGCCCTTGAGGATCTCGACCGCCTGGTCGACCAGCTGCGAGGCGTCGTAGCCCTCCCGATCGATGTACGGCTGGAGGTCCAGCAGCACGTCGCGGGCCTGGTAGTCCGGGAAGAGCGGGCCGTCCATCGCGAACACGTCGGGGGCGGCCCCGCCGGCGAGCCCGGTCAGGAGCTTCTCCCAGTACGAATCCCAGTCGGCCACGGTGACGTCGACGGTGATGCTCGGGTTGGCCGCTTCGAACGAGGCCACCAGCTGCTTCTGGCTGTCGATCTCGGCCGGATCGCCCCAGATGGCGTACTGGATCGACGCGGGCGGACCGCTGTAGCCGGTCGAGGCGGTCGGGCTCTCGCCCGGCGCGGTCGACGGCGCCACCGACGGTGCGCTGCTCGTGGGTGGGGCGCTCGGGCTGTTGGTTCCGCACGCGCCCGCCACCAGGGCGAGCACCGCGATCGACGCCATGAGCCTGCGTCGGCCTCGCGGTCGGTTCTCGTTCCTCATCGGATCCTCCTCGGTTCGTGGCCGGCCGTCAGGCCGTGCCACCCAGCCACGCCGGAAGCCAACGTGCTTCGGCAGCGATGAGCTCGTCGGTCATGTGCCACGCTTGGTCGAGCGTGAGACGGGCCTGGACCTGCGGGTCGCAGAGCACCGCGTGATAGATGGCGTCGCGGTCCTCCTCGAGGGCCGCCTGGACCGTGAGTGCCTGGGTGTCGACCGCGGGATGGACGTACGCCGCACAGGCTGTCGGCAGGGGACCGGGCGCGATCGGCCGGACGCCCCGCCCGTCGACCTCGCACGGAACCTCGACGCAGGCGTCGGCCGCGATGTTCGGGATGAGGCCGCCGTCGTTCATCACGTTGCCCACGATCCGGGCCGACGTCCCGGTGGCCCGGGCGTGGGCGATCACCGCGGCGTACTCCCCACTGCGCTCGATGTCGAACGGCTCGCCGGCGTCCAGCGCCCGCTTGGTGGCCGCGTACTCGTCGAGGTTGGCGGCGACCCGGCTGAGGTATTCACCGATCGGGATGTGGTAGCGGCTGACGAGGTCGTCCTTGGGGATGAACCACGGGTTGTACTCGGCGTGGTGCTCGGACGACTCCGTCGGATACAGGCCGAACCGCCGGAACAGCTCGGCCCGCACCAGGTCATCGTCGGGTGCGCCGCCCGCTTCGATGAACGCGCGCAGGGCGGGGTACAGGTCGACCCCGTCGCGCTCCAGGCGCAGGACCCAGGCGAGGTGATTGACGCCGGCCGTCACGTGATCGACCTCGGACGGCGGGACCCCCAGGTAGCCCGCCAGCGTGTGGATGGTCCAATACACGCTGTGGCACAGGCCGACCGTCGGGATCGAGCTCCGCGCGGCGACGGCCCGGATGAGGATCGCCATCGGGTTCGTGTAGTTGAGGAACCAGGCGTCGGGGCAGACCTCCTCCATGTCGCGGACGATGTCGAGCACGACCGGGATCGTGCGCAGGCCGCGCAGGACGCCGCCGACGTTGATGGTGTCGTTGATGGTGTAGCGCAGGCCGTAGCGGGCCGGGATGTCGAAGTCGAGCTGGGTCGCGGCCGCGCCCCCGACCTGGATGGTGTCGACGACGAGATCCGCCCCAGCCAGGGCGGCGCGACGGTCGAGGTGTCCTTCGACGCGCGGCGCGGCCCCCAGCGCGGTGGCCACGTAGGCGGCCATCCGCTCGGCCGTCCGCAGCCGGTCGGCATCGATGTCGTGGAGCACGATCTCGGCGTCGGCGAGCTCGGGGTACGACAGGATGTCGCCCAGCAGGTTTCGCGTGAATTCGACGGATCCGGCCCCCACGAGCACGATACGCATCAGTCCGTTGCCTCCCTACACGCCCACGATGTGGCGCAGGCCCTGGCTGTGATAGCGGGCGACCCAGTCCGGTCGATCGGGATCGTGGCCGCGTCGGCGCGCGAGGGCGTAGGCGAGCAGGGCGATCGGCGGGACGCTCGTCAGTGGCGCGTGATCCTCGAGGGCGGCGGCCGGCAGGGGGAACAGGGCGGACCCGGCGACCAGCGGCTCGGGGCCGACCTCGATGACCGTCGCGCCCCACTCCGCCGCGTGGCGCACGACGTCGGCGGTGGCCGACCGGCCGGGGCCGGCCGGGGCCAGCGCCACGATCACGGAGCCGGGGCCGACGATGGTCGACACGCCCGACGCCATCTCCCAGGTCTCGGTGCCCTCGGCGTGGACGATGGCCATCTCCTTGAGCTTGAGCGCCGCTTCCAGGGCGGCCACGTGGGCGAGCCCACTGCCGACCACGAACAGGTGCTCCGCGCCTTCGAGCCGCTGCGCCAGCTCGTCGACCATCGCGTCGGCCGCGGCGATGACGGTGGCCGCGTGATCGGCGGCGTCGAGGATCTGCGCGACGACCGGATCGGCGCGCTCCGGGCCGAGCAGCTCGAGCAGCACGAGTTCCGTGGCGACCAGCGTGGACGAGAAGGTCTTGGTCATGACCGGCACGCTGCTCGGCCCACCGCCGGACAGCACGAGGTCGGTGGCGAGGCGGGTCAACGTGGAACCCGGGACGTGGACGATCCCGACGAACGGGACGCGATCACGGAACGACTCGGCGGCGCCCACCACGTCCCGGAACTCGCCGGAGGCCGAGATGCCGACGATCGCATCGTCCGCCCGGAGGTCGGGCGGATAGGTCCGGAACGCCCCAGCCGTGGTCGGGATGACGACGGGGTCGTCGGCGAGTGCGTGGCGGCCGTACAGCGTCGACGCCGCGAGGCTCGAGTGGTACGAGGTCCCATTGCCGATGACGTGGATGCGGCGCACGCCGGCATCGCGCAGATGCCGGGCGGCGGAACGGGCGCTGGCCCGGGCGACCGTGATGGTGTCGCGGATGGCATCGGGACCCTGGGCGATCTCGGCGGGGACGATGGCGGGGCTCATGGCGCGATGACCACCTCCACGCCGGCCGCCCGAACGGCGTCGACGTCGTCGCTGGCCACGCCCGCGTCGGTGACCAGCGTGGTGACCTGATCGATGCCGAACACGAGCGCCGGCGCGACCGACCGGAACTTGGTGGCGTCGGCGAGGACCACGCAGTCGCGGGAGGCGTGGCGGAGCGCCCGGTCGGTCATGATCTCGGGGATCGAGTCGTTCATCAACGACAGATCCTTTCCGATGGCGCCGATGCCCATGAACAGCGTGTCGGCCCGCAGCTCACGGAGCGCCAGCTCGGCGAGATGCCCGAGGGTCGAGTGCATCGTCGGTCGGACCACCCCCCCGAGGACGACCAGTTCGATCCCGGGCCGGTCGATCAGCACGGCGGCGACATCGAGCGCGTTGGTGATGACCGTCAGGCGGCGATCGAGCAGGTGGCGCGCGAACTCGAGGGTGGTCGTGCCGCTCGAGATGAGGATGGTGTCCCCGTCGCGGACACGGGCGGCCGCCGCAGCGGCGATGCTGCGCTTGGCCGCTGACCGGATATCGCCGAGCGAGCCACCGTTGCCGGCGATGGTCTGTGCGCCGCCGTAGGTGCGTACGATCCGGCCGTCGCTGGCGAGGCGCGCCAGGTCGCGGCGGATGGTCGACTGGGTCACGCCGAGTTCCTGGGCCAGGGTCCCGACCGAGATCCGGCCATCGGTCTCGATCCGACGAAGCAGCTGGTCGCCGCGGGCGGTGCGTGCCATGCGCGCATCGTCGTTCGCTTCAGGCAGGAAGTCAAGTCAATCGCGCGCTTAAGAGCACTGGACTGCGCGATACGCGCAAGACATCACGCAACTCGAACGGCTCGGTGCTACGATCGGAGCCATGGCACTCCTGCTCGGCACGCGTCGCGGGCTCGATGCGACCTCGACGCCCGGCGGACGGTTCGCCGTCCTCGCCCTGGATCATCGCCAGAACCTGCGCAAGGAGCTCCATCCGGACGATCCGGCGGGCACCACCGTCGACGAGATGGTCGACTTCAAGCGGACGGTCGTGCGCGCGCTCGCGCCGATCGCCAGCGGCACGCTGCTCGATCCGGAGATCGGCGCCGCGCAGTGCATCGCCGATGGGTCGCTGTCGGGCCGTGACGGCCTGCTGGTGGCGATCGAGGCGACCGGCTACGAGGGGCCGCCCGGGGCCCGCATCAGCCGGATCCTTCCCGGCTGGGACGTTGCGAAGGCGAAGCGACTCGGGGCGTCGGCGGCCAAGCTGCTCGTCTACTACCACCCCGAAGCCCCGAATGCGACGGACCAGGAGCGGCTCGTCGCGGACGTGGCCGCCGACTGCCGAGCCAACGACCTGGCCCTGTTCGTGGAGCCGTTGTCGTTCGGTCTGGATGGGCAGGCCCTCCTCGGCGAGGCGCGACGCGAGGTGGTGGTCGAGACCGCCCGTCGGCTGACGCCGCTCGGCGGCGACGTGCTCAAGGCCGAGTTCCCGTACGACCCGTCGGTGACGGACCGGGCGCGTTGGGCCGAGGCCTGCGCCGAGCTCGACGCGGCCACGATCCTGCCGTGGGTCCTGCTGTCGGGCGGCGTGGACGACGCCACGTTCGAGGCGCAGGTCGCGACCGCCTGCACGGCCGGCGCGAGCGGGGTCCTGGTCGGACGGTCGGTCTGGGCGCCGGCGGCGACGCTGCCGCCCGCGGATCGCGCCGCCTGGCTGGAGGGTGAGGGCGCGGCGCGTCTGCGCCGCATCGTCGACCTGGTCGAAGCGGCTGGTCGCTCGTGGCGGTCCCGTTGGACGGCAACGCTCCAGCCGGACGCCCCCGAACCAGGCTGGTACGCCCGATACTGACCACCGTCATGCCGCTCGACGCCCACGACGCCAGCCGAACATTCGACCTGCTCGTCGTCGGCGAGGTCAACCCGGACGTGGTCGTGACCGACCCCGACCCCAGGCCGGTCTTCGGGCAAGCCGAGCGCATCGTCGAGGGGGTTCGACTCGCGATCGGCAGCAGTTCGGCGATCACTGCCTGCGGCGCCGAACGGCTCGGCTTGCGCGTTGCGATGGTCGGCGTCGTCGGCGATGACGCCCTCGGCCGGTACATGCTCGACGCGATGGCGGCACGGGGGGTGGACGTGAGCGCGGTTCGGACCGACTTGGGCCGCCCGACGGGCGCAAGTGTCGTCCTGTCCGACGGGCGCGACCGGGCGATCCTGACGGCGCTGGGCACCATCGGCGATGTCACCGAGTCGGACGTCCCCGATCGGCTGCTGTCCGCCGCGCGCCATCTCCACATCGGCAGCTGGTTCCTGCAGGCCGGCCT
>DASSII010000094.1:0-12115 GCA_035692005.1 Candidatus Limnocylindrales bacterium
TCGGCCAGGGCAGGGTCGTCGGCTGGGGCGAGCGTCTGGAGCGTCGACCCACCGCGTTCGAGGTACAGCGCGGCGAGCCCGTCGACGAGCACCACGTAGGCTCCGGCGGCGCGCTGCAACGGCCGGCGGTCCGTTTCGCCGCGCCGCGGCCAGGGCAGGGCGGCACCGTACGGATTGGCCGGATCGGCCGCGGCCAGCAGGTGGACGACCCGGTCGGCCGGCCCATCGGCGGCATCCCGGGCGGCGCGCAGCCGATCGAGCGCGCCGGCCAGGGCGAACTGCGCCGCGCCGAGACCGTCGACGAAGTAGCCGCGCCGGATGCGGCCCGCTTCCTCGAGCGCCCGCAGAACCGGGTAGACGCCGGCGAACCCGCCCTCGACGCCCTCGCCGGCCACGGCCTCGCGGGTCAGCACGCCGTGCCGATCGAGCAGGGCGAGGGCCTGGGCATGCAGCCGTTCGGTCGCGGTCAGCGTCTCGGCCGGCGGTTCGACGAGGGACCAGCGACCGGCCGCTTCGGGCGGGCCGAGCGAGGTGAGCCGCCCGGGTCGCGGCCGGCGCGCACCGGCGCCCGACCCGGTCCCAGCGCCGGCCGGCCGCTTCCAGCGCAGGGCGCGCAACGGGGCGAACGTGTCGTTGGTGACCTCGCCCGCCCAGACCAGGTCCCACAGCGCGTCGAGCACCTCCCGGTCCGAACCACCGCCCGCCGCGGCGTGGATCGCCCGGTAGAAGCTGGCCCCCCGCTGGCCGAGGTGGTCGCGGATGCGGTCGTGCCGCTCACCGGTCGGGCGGGCGGTCTCGTCGTCGACGGGGCCGATCGGGCGGAGCGCGTCACGGCCCGGTCGGAACAGCGCGATCCGACCGTCGTCGCGACCGAGGCTGCCGCGCCCGACCCAGCCGACCTCGCCCATCGCGCCGAGCTCGTCGAGCAGCCGTGGGCTGTAGCCGGGTACCCGGCTCGGAAGCACGTCGCGTTCGAGCACGGACGCCGGGATCGCCACGCCGGCGAGCTGATCGACGACCTCGGCCAGCCGCTCGAGGGCGGCCGTCCCGCGCAGCGGCGGCGGGTCGGTGCCCGGACCGTGGACGGGGGCGGCGCCCTGCCACGCGGGCAGGAAGCGTCCGAGCGCGGCCGGGTCGACCGGCTCCACCTCGCGGCGAAGGCGCGCGAGCGATCGCCGTCGCAACAGCCGCAGGACGTCCGGATCGCACCACTCGCGCTCGGCGCCACCGGGGCGGAACTCGCCGCGCAACAGCGTGCCGTGGGCCAGCAGCCGTTCGAGCCCGTCCTCGACGATGCCCTGCGGCAGCCCCCAGCGGTGGGCGGGTTCGGGAGTCAGGAACGGACCGTGGGTCCGGGCGAACCTGGCGAGCAGACCATCCAGCGCTCCGACCGCCGGGCCGAGGAACGCCTCTGGGACACCGACCGGCGCGGTGACCCCGACGCCGTCGCGGTAGCGCGCCACGTCCTCGATGGCGATCCAGCGATCCTCCCCGGCGATCCGGACGCGGACCGCGCGGCGGCTGTCGGCCAGCTCCGCCAGCCACGGCCCGGATGCCGCCGCGCCGCCGACGGTCCGTGCCGCGACGTCGTCGCTCGTCAGGTCGCCGAGTCGGCGCAGCAGGTCGTGGACCTGATCGACGGTCGTCGCCTGGCGGTCGTCGGCGAGACCCTGGAGCGACAGCTCCAGGTCGACCAGCGCATCCGGGTCGAGCAGCTCGCGCAGCTCTTCCTGGCCGAGCAGCTCGCGGAGCAGGTCTCGGTCGAGCGTCAGCGCGCCGGCCCGGCGCTCGGCCAGCGGCGCATCGCCGTCGTACATGTAGGCGGCGACGTAGTCGAACAGGAGGCTGCTGGCGAACGGGCTGGCTCGCGGCGTCTCGACGCTGTGGACGCCGATCTCGCGGCTGGCGATGCCACCGAGGATGTCGCGCAGCGCATCGAGGTCGAACACGTCGGACAGGCACTCGCGGTACGTCTCGACGAGGATCGGGAAACTGCCGTAGCGACTGGCCACCGCGAGCAGCCCGGCTGCTCGCTGGCGCTGCTGCCACAGCGGCGTCCGGGTCCCCGGCCGTCGGCGCGGCAGCAGGAGGGCGCGTGCGGCGTTCTCGCGGAACCGGCTGGCGAACAGGGCGGAGTTCGCGACCTGCCCAACGACGAGATCCTCGACGTCCTCGACCGCGGGGAACAGCAGGTCCTCCACCCCTTCGAGGCTGGTGTCGCCTTCGGGCATGCGGATGGCGATGCCGTCGTCGGACCAGATCGTCTGGACCTCCATGCCGAGGCGGTCGCGCAGGCGCGACTCGATGGCCAGCGACCATGGCGCGTGGACGCGGCCGCCGAACGGGGTCAGCAGCGTCAGCCGCCAGTCGCCGAGCTCGTCGCGGAACCGCTCGACGACGACCCGCTTGTCGGTCGGCAGGGCGCCGACGGCCTCGCGCTCGTCTTCGAGGTAGGCAAGCAAGTTCTCGGCGGCACGGTCGTCGAGATCGTGGTGCTCGCGCAGCCGGGTCGCGGCCTGGGCCCGGCCGCGCGCGCCGCGCCCAAGGTCCGCCTCGAGCTCGCCGACGAACGTCCCCAACGCTCGCCCGAGCTCGATGGGTCGACCGACCGCGTCGCCCTTCCAGAACGGCAGCTTGCCGGGCACCCCCGGCGCCGGCGTGACGGTCACCCGGTCGTGGCTGATGTCCTGGACCCGCCACGAGCTCGCGCCGAGGACGATGACGTCGCCGTGCATCCCGGCCCGCAGCTCGTAGACCATCTCCTCGTCGAGCTCGCCGACCCGCCGGCCGGGCGTGCCGGCCTCGCCCTCCATGAACACCCCGAACAGGCCGCGATCTGGGATCGTGCCGCCACTCGTCACCGCCACGACCCGGGCATCGCGCCGACCCTCGATCGTATCGGTCACACGGTCCCACACGAGGCGTGGCTTGAGCTCGGCGAACTCGTCGCTGGGGTACGCGCCGGCGAGCATGCCGAGGACGCCGTCGAGCACCTCGCGGGTCATCGTCTCGTACGGGGACGCGCGGGTGATCGTGCGCAGGAGGTCGTCGCCGGTCCAGCGGTCCATGACGGTCATCGCCACGAGCTGCTGGGCGAGCACATCGAGCGGGTTGCGCGGGATCTTCGTCGCCTCGATGGCGCCTTCGTGCATCCGCCGGGTGACGACGGCGCACTCGAGCAGGTCGCCGCGGTACTTCGGGAAGATGACGCCCTTGCTCGGGGCGCCGACCTGATGACCGGCCCGGCCGACCCGCTGCAGGCCGCGGGCGACGCTCGTCGGGCTCTCGACCTGGATGACGAGGTCGACGGCGCCCATGTCGATGCCGAGCTCGAGGGAGCTCGTCGCGACAAGTGCCGGCAGCCGGCCGGCTTTGAGCTCCTCCTCGATCTCGAGCCGCTGCTCGCGGGCGATGCTGCCGTGGTGCGCCCGGACGAGCTCCTCCCCAGCCAGCTCATTGAGGCGCTGGGCCAGCCGTTCACTCAGGCGGCGGCTGTTGGTGAACACGATCGTGCTGCGGTGGCTCCGGATGAGCTCGAGGATGGCCGGGTGGATGGCCGGCCAGATGCTCGTGCGCAGGTCCGGGCTGACCGCCGGGCCACCCGGTTGCTGGTCGGGCGGCAGCACCTCGCCGAGGGCGGCCATGTCGTCGACGGGCACGACGACCTGCAGCTCGAGCGGCTTACGCGCGCCGGCGTCGACGATGGTGACCTCCCGGCCGGGTCCCGTGCCGCCGAGGAAGCGGGCGATCGCATCGAGCGGGCGTTGCGTGGCGCTCAGGCCGATGCGCTGGAGCGCGGGCGCATCGTCGGGACGGAGCCGCTCCAGCCGTTCCAGGCTCAGGGCGAGATGGGCCCCGCGTTTGGTGCCGGCCACCGCGTGGACCTCGTCGACGATGACGTGCTCGACGCCGCGCAGGATGTCGCGGGCCTGGCTCGTCAGGAGCAGGTACAGGCTCTCCGGCGTGGTGATCAGGATGTCGGGCGGTCGACGGGCGATCTCGCGGCGGTCCTCGCTCGGGGTGTCGCCGGTGCGACTGGCGACGGTGATGCTCGGCGGTTGCTCACCGAGGCGCTGGGCTGCCAGGCCGATGCCGGTCAGCGGTGCCCTGAGGTTGCGCTCGACGTCGTAGGTCAGGGCCTTGAGCGGGGAGATGTACAGGACGCGAACATGGCCGGGCGTGCCGCGCTGTGGCGGCGGGCTCGGGTGCGTCGCCAGTCGATCGAGGGCGTACAGGAAGGCGGCCAGCGTCTTGCCGCTGCCGGTTGGCGCGTGGACCAGCGTGTGCTCGCCGCGCGCGATCGCCGCCCAGCCCTCGGCCTGGGCCTGGGTCGGGGCCTCGAAGGACGACTCGAACCAGGCCCGGACAGCCGGCGAGAACGGGGCGAGCGGATCGGCGATGTGGGTCGTGGCCACGGGTTGGGGAGTATACGGCTGTAGGGGTATTTAGACCACGCGTTCTGAATCGGGGCGCAGCGGAGGGAGAGGCGGACCCGCGGCGCTCCGGCGCCGGATCGGTACCGGCGGCTCGGGGCCACCGTTACCCACGCCCCGTCGCCGCCAGCGTTGCCTCCGGGGCATCGATCGGCGAAGAGCGCGCGACCGGGCCCGGCCGGTCACGGTTCGGGTCGCGACCGTTGCCCGGGAGGCATCGATCCTGGCCGGACGGCTCGAGTCGTCCGGGCACGGCCGTCTTCGACCCGGAAACGCTGCCTGGCAGGCATCGATCGTCGGTGGACGGCACCTCTCGGCCCGTGCCCGACCGACTTCGACCCGAAATCGATGCCTGGGAGGCATCGATGGCCCCGAGGGCCGACCCTGGGACCCCGTCCCGGAACCGCGTCCCGGAACCGCGTCCCGGAACCCCTGCCGGCGATCGACGCGGCCCCTGCAGTTTCCAGCTACGTCTGCGTGAACTCCCGGTGCAGCCGTGGTGGATTCGCGATGCATCCGTGGTCGATCGGTCCGGCGTCTACTGGGGCCATGACCGACGCGCGGGGCATCAGCCGCACCAGCCTCCGGACGACGAACGGGCGGCGGACTCGCAGCGTCACCGCGCTCGCCATGTCCGACATCGATCGACTGCGACTCGACGCGGGTATCGGGATCCGCGCCCTGTCTCGAGCGGCGGACATCGACGAGGGCTACCTCAGTCGGTTGTTCGCCGGCGCGCGAACGCCGGGCATCGGCGTGCTCGTTGCGCTGACCAGCGCTCTCGGCGCGGAGCTGTCGATCAAGGCGTTTCCCGGCGGCGGCCCATCGATCCGCGACGGGATCCAGGCCCGCATCGTCGAAGCGCTCCTGCAGATCGCGGCGCCGCGGTGGCGCCGGTCGGTCGAGGTCCAGGTCCTGCGTCCGGCGCGTGGCTTCATCGATGCCGTGTTCGATGACCCAGTGCGGCCGCTGGCGATCGCCGCGGAGGTCCACTCGCGGATCGATCGGCTGGAGCAGCAGCTTCGGTGGGCGCAGGACAAGGCGCAGTCGCTGCCGTCGTCCAATGTGTGGCGCTTCATCGATGGCGATCCCGAGATCAGTCGACTCCTCGTCCTTCGGTCGACCGCTGCCGCGCGCGACCTGGCGCGCCGGTTCGGCGCGACGCTGACGGCCGCCTATCCATCTGCGGCGAGCGACGCATACGCCGCCCTGACGTCCGACGCCGCCTGGCCCGGCGCAAGCATCCTGTGGGCGAGCGTCACCGGTGACGCCGTGCGCATCCTCGATCGACCGCCTCGGGGCGTTTCCGTCGGAAGGTGATGCCCGGGCGGCATCGATCTCGGCCGAAGTCGGCGGCCAGCGGCGAAGGTGGTCGCACCGCTTGGCGTTGGCGCCCAGTTGGTGTCTCTGGGGCATCGATCGGGGCAGATGGACGGTCGACGGTGGGGCTTCCGTGCCCTTCACTGCGGATTCGATGCCGCCGGGGCATCAGATCGCACCCAGGACCCCGGACCGACCACGGCGAGTGCTCTCGGCCCTGATTCGATGCCTCGGGGGCATCGCGGGCTCAGCGGCCCCGCGGTCCCGGCGGGCGCCGCGGCGGCCACGTGGTCCCGGCGGCGACGGCAGCTCGCGGCGGAGGCCCAGGTTCAGTCGCCGCCCAACACGCGCGCCGCCTCGGCGGCCGCGGATCGCTCCGAGTCGGTGAGGAGGTGGCGGCGATCGTGGGCCGAGTGGTGCGCGTAGCCATCGAGGCGACGGGCGAGTTCATCGAGGCGAGCGAACTGGCCCTCGGCCAGCGCCATGAACGCCGCGGACGCCACGGACCCGCCCGAACCGCCCGAACCGCCGCCACCCGCCCCCGCCGCGCTCCCCGCGGCCAGCAACTCCCCGAGGTCATCGAGGCAGAACGGGATCTCGCCGATCGCCGCGGCCCAGGCCGGATCCGTGGCTCGCTCGACGAGCCGCGCCGCGGCGACATCGACCGCTGCGGCGCCCTGCTCACAGGCCGGGCACGGCGGCCGACGGCGAGCGTCGGTGAGGGCACCCCGACGCGACCGGCCACGCGCACGACACGCGCCACGCAGCGCACCCACGCGCCGCTCGATCGTCGCCCCGAACAGGATCGACGAGCCGAGGATGCCCGAGCCCCGCCGATCGGCCTCGAGCAGCCCCACGGCGTGGCGCCGGCAGAAGCCGTGGGTGCGCTCGAGACCCTCGCGAAAGCCGATATCGAGCACCCGTTCGGCGATGATCGCCTCGAGCGTCGCCCGCTCCGAGCGGGCACGGACCGCGCACAAGGCACAACCGCCGAGATCGATGGCGGCCGCCAGTCGAACGTCGACCAGGTCGCGCGCCGGCAGGCTGCCCGACACGCTCATGTCGTCCGCGACCGGGCGACGATCGCCGACGGATCGACCGCGCGGACGGCGGCATCGGCCGGCTCGACCATGAACCCGGCACGCGACAGGAGTCGGTGGGCGACCAGGGCGCGGGTGTCGCGGTCCAGCGGATCGACGACGTCGCGCTCGGCCAGTGTCACCGTTGCGGTCGTGCCCGGGACGACGTGTTCGGCGAGCAGTCGGCCCGCGAGCCCCCGACGCCGGTGCGATCGGGCGACGCCCAACGCGAGCAGCTCGGGCGAGCCGCGATCGGCGCGCGCATCCTGCGCCGACACGGCGAGGCCGACGACCGTCGAGCCGACGATCGCGGCCGACACGCGCGCCCCATCGACGAGCGCGGCGCCGACGATCGCCGAGGCGTCGCCGATGCCGAACGGCGCGACCACCCGCGGCGCCAGCGACCATCGACTCCAGGCCGCGGCATCGACCTCGGCCACGATCGTGGGGGTGCCGTCGCTCCGACCGGCGACCGACCCGGCGACTGTCTCGGTCCCAGCCCCAGCCCCAGCCCCGAGCGGATCCCACCATCCGCGATCGACCGCTTCGCGCACGAGGCGCGGCACCACCGCCCGGCGCACGACGGCGGCGACCGCGCGCCCGCGCTCGGCGGCCATCTCCTGCTCCCCATCGAGTGGCAACCCCGCGTTCGGTTCGTCGTCGAACGTGGCGGGCAGCGGCGCCTGGCCGTAACGTGCCGCCTCGGTCGCCCAGCGGTCCCGCCAGGCTGCGGGCGTCGACGAGGGCACCTCCCGATGCGCTCCGGCCAGCCAGGTCAGGGCCCACGTCCGGGGCACGACCCGATAGGCGTCGTAACCGCCACCGCCCGTGGCCAGCCAACGGCCGGCGGCGTAGCGGTGCGCGATGGCGTCGACCAGCCGTGCCGCACGGCCGTGGGCCGTGGTCGTCACGTTGAGATGGGCCAGCGGGTCCCAGGCGTGCGAATCGGCCCCGTGCTGCGAGACGATGAGATCGGGCCCGAACGTGGCGGCCAACTCGGGGAGCAACGACTCGACGCTCGCCAGCCACGCCCCCTCCCCCGTCCCGGGCAGCAACGGGACGTTGACCGACGTGCCGGCTGCCACGCCCTCGCCGATCTCGTCGGCCTCGCCGGTCCCCGGGAACAGCGCCCGGCCGGTCTCGTGGATCGACACCGTCAGCACCCCGGGGTCGGCCCAGTGCATCGCCTGCACGCCATCGCCGTGATGCACGTCGAGGTCGATGTACATCACCCGCAGCCCGTCCCGACGCGCCCGGGCGATGGCGATCGCCGGGTCGTTGTAGATGCAGAACCCCGACGCGCGCGCCGGCATCGCGTGGTGGAGGCCACCGCCGGGATGGAGCGCGTGCTCGATGTCGCCGCGCAGGATCGACTCCACCGCACGGACCGATCCACCGACGACGGCGGCCGAGGCCTCGTGCATATCCGCGAACGGCGGACAGTCACCGCCGTCCCCGATGCCCGCCTGGGCGAAGCCATACGGATCGTGCGAGAAGCGCTTGACCACATCGATGTACGGGCGCTCGTGGAGCCAGCGCAGCTCCTCGTCGATCGCCGGCTCGGGCGCCAGGCCGGGTTCCGCTCCGACCGCCCGCAGCAGGTCGATCCCGGGTCCGAACCGCCGCGGCGTCAGCGGATGCTCGTCGCCGAAGTCGTAGTCGGTCGAGCGAGGGCCGTAGACGAGCAGCATCCGGGCACGATACCCGCCACCGTCCCGCCACGCGCCCGCCACGCGCCCGGCACGCGCCCGGCGGCGGTACCATCACCGACGTGCCGGACCTGCTCCTCGTCCTCATCGTCATCCTCGTCCTCGTGCTGCTGTGGCGTGGACCGAAGACGCTGCCCAAGCTCGGCAATGCGCTGGGTCGTGGCGTGCGAGAGGCGAAGGCCGAGGCGAACAAGGTCCAGGGCGAGATCCAGGCCCGGGCCGCGGGCGAGCCGATCCCGCCGGCCGGCGACACCGTTCAGGCCGACGACACCGCCCCGACCGATCGACCGAGCTGACCGACCGCCCGGGACGATGACGCCGGAGGAACTCGAGGCCCTGACCCATCGACCGGCGGCAGGCCCGCACCGCACGACCATCGACCTCGACGGCGTGCCGACGACGACCCTTGCCGATCTGCCGCCCCTGCGCGACGGCTTGCTGTTCGTCGGTCTCAACCCGTCCCCGGTCAGTGTCGAGGCGGGTCACTACCACCAGGGTCGGCTCGGGCGAACGTTCTGGCGGCGGCTCATGCTGACCGGCATCCTGCCGCCCGGTACCCCGGTCGAGACGGCCGATGACGCGCTGACGGCCGCGGGCCACGGCATCACCGACCTGCTCAAGTCCCCGACGCCGCGGGACGAGGCGAGCGACGCCGCGCTGACCGCGGGCGTCGGGCCGCTGTGGCAGAAGATCGCGCTGTGGCGCCCGGCGGCGACCGTGTTCATCTACAAGCGTGCCGCCGAGATCGCCGCGGGACGGAAGCTCGAGGAGCCCTGGGGTCAGCTCGTCGGCGTGGCACTCGCCGGTCGGCCGTGCTTCCTGATGCCCGGGCCGTACGCCCCGACGAAGCAGGTCGACGAAGGGCTCAACCTGCTGCGGAACCTGGCGGCGTCGCTTCCGGTCGATCGGGCGTAGCGGCGGCGGCCGGCAGCCCGAGCGCGAAGGCGAGCAGCAGCGCGAGCCAGACCAGCGCCGACGCGATCGAGATGAGCACGAGGATCGGCTCCGAACCCGACCCGGATCCGGCGAAGACCGTGAACAGCCCGATGATCAGCCCGATGCCGAGGTGCAGCGCGGCGCCGATGGCGACGAGTCCCCACGCTGCGCGGGGTCGCTCCCCGGCGAGCCATCCGTCGATGGCGACCGCCAGCAGGTAGGTCCATGCCAGCGACGAGACGACACTGAGCACGAAGCCCACCGCTCCGAGGATGAGCGCCGAGGTCGAGTCGCCGGCGCCGTCGCGCAGTCCGGACACGGCCGACAGCACGACGCTCAGGATGGCGACCACCGACAGCCACACGACGAGGGGACGAAACGCCGAGGTGGTCGTCGATCGACGCGCCGCCGTCAGGCCGGCGCCCGTGTACAGGACCGCGAACGTGGCGACCAGGGATTGGAAGACCGACAGGGCGATCACGGCCGGCGAGATGGTCATCTGTTCGGTGGCTGGGAACAGGCCATCGAGGAAGCGGCTCAATCCGGCGCTGGCGATGCTCAGGAGCGCGCTCGCGGCGAACAGCGCGGCACCGAACACCAGCAGCGGCACCGTCCGACGCGCATCGGGATGGCGGAAGAACAGCGCGGCCCCGAACAGGCAGCTCGCGATCGGGCCCACGCGGAGCAACAGATTCGAGGCGAACACCGACGGGACGACGCTCGGATCGCTCGAAACGCTGGTCGGCCAGGCGAGGACGACGACCACCAGGGCCGCCAGCACGAACAGCCACGCCCACAGGGACGAGCCGCTCAGGACGTCGGGCAGGTGCGGCGGGCGTGCCTCGGGGAACTCACGGCGCGGCACATCGGTGTCGGCGGGCTCGGTCATCGGGCCAGTCTAGGTGGGGTGTCCATCGAGCCAGGTCGCGGTCGGCGCCACGGAACGGAGTCTTGCCACGGAACGGGTCCACGCCTCGGGATCGGCTGGACCGGTGATCGATCGAGCCCCGCGCGTGCCATCGAGATCGCCCGTAACGGCGTACTGCCCCTCCCCGACCACGAAGGCCAGGTGGTCGATCCGCGGTCCCGGCGTCGCCACGACCGTAAGCGGCACGTCCCCGACATCGATGACCGACCCATCCCCGACCTCGACCGTCGGGTAGGGCAGGTGGCGACCGCCGCCCGATCCCACGACCACGTCGATCCCGAGCATCTCCCGGATCGCCTCGGCACCGGCCGCGTGATCGGGATCGCCATGCGTGAGGGTGATCCCCACGATGCGCCCGCCGCGGGACTCCGCCACCGCGATCGCCCGGTCGAGGGCCGGACCGATCGGATCGCCCGGATCGATCAGCACGCACCGCGCTCGACCGACGACGTAGGCGTTGACGGGCTGCCCAGCGACGCCACCGCCGGCGGGCATCTCGATGCGCACCACGGCGTCGTCCACGGCGTCGACCACGATCTCGCCCAAGGCTCCCGGCGCGCATCGCTCCCGGACGTCGTCGATCGAACCGGCATGCTCCAGCTGCATCAGCGTGGTCGATGTCGGCAACCACATGGCGAGCTCGCCGGCCGCCATCGACTCGAGCGCATCGCCTGGTCGATGCCAGCCGTGCGCAATTACCTCATCACCGACGAGGCTCGCCTCGGCATCGTTCGGCACCACCGCCACGAAGAACCGCGCATCGAACCGACGCTCCAGCGTCGGCGGCGTCACCCAGCGGGACAGCGGCACGAGCAGGTCGGTGCGCAGCCGCAGGTCGAGCGCGTCGGCAATCTCGGGAAACGCCGTCGGTTCGGCCAGGAGCCGCGCCCTCGCGGCCGCGAGGTCGGCCTCCGGGGCGTGGTCCGCGAGCAGGATGCCGACCTCCTCGAACGCCTCGCGGATCGCCGCGACCGCGGCACCGATGGCGGCCTGAGGCGGCAGGTCGCCACCAAGCGCCCGCGCCACGGCGGGGGGATCGAGCACGGATCGGTCGATCAGGCGCCGATCCACGTCGGCTGCATCGACCCGGCCCCCAGGAAAGACGTGGACGTCGGGCGCGAACGCCATCGTCGGCGGCCGATGGGTGAGCAGCACCTCCAGGCCCCCCGCACCCGGCCGCACGAGGACCACCGTCGCCGCCGGGATCGCCGGCCCGGCGCCAGCGTACGAGTCAGCAGCGGCGCCCGTGCTCGGATCCATCATCCGGGCATCAGATGCACCCTTGCGGCATCACTCGCGCGGCCCGCCAGCGACGCCCGCCACCCGATGCCACTCGGCGCCATCAGGCGGCGCGGCCGTGGCGGCGGCGCGGCCGCCGAGCGATCACGGCCGCTGATGCCACTCGGCGCCATCATGGGGCGCGGCCGGCGATGCCACTCGGCGCCATCAGGCGGGCGTGGCCGTGGCGGCGGCGCGGCCGGCGATGCCACTTGGCGCCATCAGGCGGGCGTGGCCGTGGCGGCGGCGCGGACCGCGATGCCACTCGGCGCCTTCAGGCGGCGCGGCCGGCGCGGCGGGCAGGCGACTCCCGCCAGCGCTGATGACCGCGATGCCGCACGGTGAATATGACGCCGAGTGGCATCAGCATCCAGGGGTCGTTCCTGGCCGCGTTCAGTGATGCCGCGCTGGGCATCAGCGGCCCACGCTGCC
>DASSII010000095.1:0-4816 GCA_035692005.1 Candidatus Limnocylindrales bacterium
GAGCTCGACGTCGTGCGCAGGTCGTGGACCCACGGATCGAGCGGGGTCGCGACCTCGCTGCCTCCGGTCGCGGTCCGTAGGGCCGCGAGGAACGGTTCGTTCGGACCGAGGAAGCGGTATTCAGCCGCGGTCGGCGCGACCAGTCCGAGGGTGCGACCGAGCGCCGACGACCCCGGCCGTGTCTGGGTGACCCGGACAAGGTAGGCACCCGACTCGATCTCGCCGAGCGGGGCCTCGTAGACGCCGGGCGCGACCTGCACGAGCGGCACCGGCCTGGGCGTCAGGTCTGGCCCGACGACGACCGCCGAGGTCGAGTAGAAGTCGCGTGGCGAGCCATCGGGATCGACGCTCTCGACGTGCAGCGTGGTCTGGCCGCCCTGGTTGTCGAAACCGGCCTCGATGCCGCCGGTCTCCTCGCCCGGGAAGGTCCACGATACGAGCTGGCTGAAGAACCTCGAGAAGCCCGCCCAGCCGAGCCAGTCGCGGGCCCAGCGCCCGGTCGAATCGGAGGTCCACGCCACCGACCGGCCCAGACCGTACTGCCACTGCGCCAGGAGCGGGTCGTCGCGGGCGGTCACCAGCACCGTCTGCGCCGCGGCCTTGGCGGTCGTGCCGTTGTACCCGCGCAGCCGCGGCAGGCCGTCGTCGAGGCCGCGCAGGATCGGGGACGACGAGGTCAGGATCGGGAAGAACGGCTCCTCGATGATCTGCTGGCCGGAGACCTGCTGGGTCTCCTTGAGGAAGATGTCGGGGATGCTGCCGGGGTTGGCCGCGTCATAGAACCGGCCGCCGCCCTGCTGGGCGAGGCCCTGCAGGAACGGGTTGGAGCCGCCACCGGCGCCGACCGTCGAGAGGGTGATGCCGGCCGCCTTCATCCGGGCGAGGATGGCGTCGTACTGACCGGAGCTCGACCAGCCGTCGGTCAGCAGGATGATGTGGCGTCGGGTGGCGGTCGCGGTCTCGAGCGACTCGACCGCCTGTTCGAGGCCGGCGAAGATGTTGGTCTGGCCGATCGGCTGGATCCCGGCGATGGTCCCCTGCAGGTCGGTCACGCCGCCCAGCGGCTGGGTGCGCACCACCCAGTGGGCCTGCTCGTTGAACGACACCACGCCCAGTTCGTCGCGCTCGGTCAGCGCCGCCGCGGCGCGCAGGATCGCCTCCTTGCCGATGTCGACCTTGCGCACGCCGCCGATGCCGGTCCCGCCGCCGGCCCCGCCGTTGAACGAGTTGCAATGGCAGGCATCCATCGATCCGGACTGGTCGATGACCACGACGAGGGCGACGTCGGGCTGCTTCTGCCGGTCGCGTACGCCCATGTCGACCGGCAGCGTCTCCTCGAGCGCCGTCTTCTGATAGCCACCGGCACCGTACGAGTCGGGGCCGCCGATCATGACCAGACCCTTGCCGATGTCGCGCACGTAGACCTGGAGCGTGCCCAGCTGGCGATCGGACAGTCGGGTGCGCGGCACATCCACGAGGACCACGCTGTCGTAGGTCGCGAGCTGTGCGAGGTCGGTCGGCATCGCCTCGGGGACCATCGTGTCGACCAGCTGATGCTGGGCGGTCAGGGCGCCCACGAGCTCGTCGGCGACCAACTCGTCCCCGGCCAGCACGAGCGTCCGCGGCTCACCCTTGACGATGGTGTTCGAGTCGGCCCGGTCGTTCTGGCTGAACGTGTCGCGGGCGGCCTCGACCACCACCCGGAACGTGTGGACGCCGGCCTCGGTGGGGGTGACCTCGAACACCATCCGGGTCAGCCCGTCCTCCAGGTTCACGCGCTGCGTATCGGCCAGCGTGCCATCGGCGAACAGGCGCACCGTCGCCGGCTGCGCCACGGACGAGCGGATCTCGGCGACGACCTCGATCGACTCGCCCAGATTCGAGGTCGATGGCGTCGTGACCCGTTCGACGAGGACCTCGTCGGACGACCCGAGGCCGATCAGGCGGGTCTCGATGCGGATGTCGCGACTGGCCGCCAGCGCGGCCTCGGCCTGCCCGCCGCCGGTCGTGTCGTTGCCGTCGGACAGCAAGACCACGCGCTTCTGGGCGTCGTCGGGGAACAGGGCCGTCGCCAGGCGGAGCGCCGCGCCGATGTCCGTCGCCGAACGGACCGGCGTGGACGCGATGCGGTCGATCTCGGCGAGGTCGGACGGCAGGCGCTCGACGAGGGCTTCCTTGCCGAACGCGACGATGCCGGCCACATCCCCGTCCGGGATGACCTCGAGGGTCTGGCGCAGGAAAGCGAGGGCGTCTTCGCGCCCCTCATTCCCGACCGAATCGGACAGGTCGACCACGAACACGGTCGCGAGGCGGTCCACCGGAAGCACCACCCGCAGGCCGGCCAGCGCCAGCACCAGCGCCCCGAGCAGGAGCGTCCGCACGATCAACGCAGTCCGGCGGCGGCCGACTCCCACCCGGCGACGGGCGCTCAGGTACAGCGCGAACGTCACGAGCAGGGCGGGGACGAGCAGGAGCAGCGCGAGCGGCGTCTCGAAGCTGATGCCCATCAGGTCGACCCACCCGAATCCCGACGGAGCCGCGCCAAGAGGCCACGCCGTGCTCGGATCAGCCCGTCGCGGTGGTAGACCGCCCATTCGACGCACAGGGCGGCGAGCACGAGCAGGACGATCGGCACCCACAGCTCGTCGCGGGCCGTCGGCCGCTCGACCGCCGTGCCGCCGCCCGACCCACCGGTCCCTGGGCTCGCCGACGGGCCGCCCGCGCTCCCCAGCGCCTCGATCGCCGCCGGCGAGCCGGGGGCGATGGTCGACTCGTTGACATCGAACAGGTCGACCGCGAAGCGGACCGGTGCCAGCGGGTCCACCGCCGGCGGCGCGGCGGCCGCGCCGGAGCCTGATGGCGCGGCGGAGGGCGTGCTGCTCGGCGACGGCACGACGCTGGGCGACGCTCCCCCGGACGCGCCGCCCGATGGGGCAGGGGAGGCCGCGGCATCGACCACGGGGGTGACCGTGTAGATCCCGAGCAGGTCCGTTGCCGCGTAGGTGACGGCGGAGCCGGCCCCGGTGGAGCCCGGCACGAGATCCGTCGTCGCGCCATCGGGGCGGGTCACCTGCAGCCCGATCGCGCCGGCCGGGATGTTGAGCACGACCGGCGTGCCGGGTTCGACGGCCTCGGTCGGCGCGGTCGACGACCCGAGCAGCTCGCCGGTCAGGTTCGCGACGAGGATCGGGAAGGCGACCTGCAGCGGCAGGTCGGATCGGCGTGGTTCGAAGGCCAGGACCGCGCTGTTGACGCCGTCACGCGGCCCCGCGTACAGCAGCGGCGCGCCACGAGGTCCGGGCACGATCGTCCGCGCCCAGGACGGGGTGGCGAGGCGCACGGCCTCGGAGATGTGCGTCGTCGAGAGGTCGACGTAGCGCAGCACCGGCTCGTCGGGCGCCAGGGTGCCGATGCCGGGATCGGTGAGCTTGCCCGTCACGTCGCCGAGGGCGCTCGAGCGGGGCGGCGCGATGGCCAGGACGGGCGTGCGCGGCAGCGTCGCCGGCAGGAACCCCTCAAAGATGATGAGATCCCACGGCCGGCCGTCGGTCCGTTCGGTCTTCGGCCCGTAATCGGACGGCGGTACGCCGTACAGCTCGACGTCGGGCAGGTAGGACAGCGCCGTCTCGAGATAGGGGTCGCCCTCGCCGACCACGAGGATGAGCCGGGTCCGGTCCGGTGGGATGACGGCCCACGCCCGATCGTCGACGGCCAGTCGGTCGGGCGGGCCCGTGACCGCCGGATCCGCGCCGACGAGGCGGACCTCGACCGTGCGGACCTCTCGCTTGAGGTCGTCGATGATGACGTCCGAGCGGGCCTGCGGGTCGAGCTTGACGTCGCGCACCTCGAGCAGCTGGTCGTCGCCCCACAATTCGACCCGGCGGGCCGCCGCCTCGAGGTCCAGGTTGGCGATGCTGATGAAGACCGATCGCGTCACGGCTGACGGAGAGGTGCGCACCGCGAGCGCGACGATCGCCTGGTTGCGTCGTTCGCGGCCGACCGCCAGCACCTTCACCGGCGCGCGCACGCGGGCACTGACCGCCGTGGCGAGCGCGGCATCGGTGGCGACCAGGACCTGGGCGTCGCCCGACCGCGCCGCGAGCTTGGACGCGAGCTCGAGCGCGTCACCCAGGTCCCCGCGCGTTCGGGTGACCTCGATGCCGTCGATGGCCTGCCGCACGCGGCTGAGGTCGGCCGATTCGTTGACCACGATCCGGGCACTCCGATCGGCCGCGATGACGCTGACCTTGCCGCCGGTCGGCAGGTCCCGCAGCGCGTCGACCGCGACCTGCTTGGCAGCGGTCAGTCGATCGGGGACGACATCGGTCGCAGCCATGCTCGCCGAGGTGTCGATGACCAGCACGATGTCGCGCGCCAGCCCGGCCGGGCGTTCGAGGAATGGGCGTGCCGCGAGCAGCGCGAGCGCGAGGACGAGCAGCAACTGGATGAGCAGCAGCAGGCTCCGCCGGAGCCGCTGCCACGGCGCGTTGGCCTCGACGTCAGCGACCAGCCGGGTCCACAGCAGGGTCGACGGCACGACCGCCTCGTCGCGACGGAGCTTGAGCAGATACATCGCCACGACCGCGGGGATGAACAGCAGCCCGAGCAGCGCGAGGGGCGTCGTGAACGGCATCGGTGCCTAGCCCAGCACCTTGCGTCGGCGCAGCTCGGCGAACATCAGGTCCGCCAGGTTCACGTCGGAGGCGAGGTCGACATAGCTGGCGCGGCGCCTGGTCGCCAGGTCGGCGAAGGCCTGCTTCCACGTGGCCAGGCGTGCCTTGTAGGCATCGATCGTCGCGAGGTCGGCCGTGATGTC
>DASSII010000096.1:0-68668 GCA_035692005.1 Candidatus Limnocylindrales bacterium
CACGACCGCGCCGACGGCCGCAAGCACCGGGGTGAGCGTGTCCTGCTGGGCGTAGAAGGCACGGGCGAGGACGGCGATGAGCGCGTGGGCGACCAGGCCGATGAGGAAGGCGAGCAGCGTATCGGCCGTCAGCGTGATCGCGGCCGGCGTGAACGACCCGAACAGCATTGCGACGACCTCGGTCCGCAGCAGAGCGGTCAGGACGGCGACCGGCAGCATGACGAACGCGATGAGCCGCAACGCCTGCCCGAGCAGGGCGACGAACGCCTCGTGACGTCCGCTCGCGACCTCCCGTGCCAGGGACGGGAACAGGACCACCCCGAGCGGCACGCCGATCAGGCCCATCGGGATCTGGAGCAGGGTGAAGGCGACCGTGAAGGCCGTCACGGCGCCGACCCCGACCGTCGTCGCCAGCGCGGTGACGACGACGAATGTGATCTGGGTCGCCCCCAGCCCCACGGCCCGTGGCGCCATCAATGCCAGGGCCCGCCGCGCGGCGGTGTCATCGGCATCGACGCGCGGCTCGTAGCGGAAGCCGATCGCCCGAAGCGGCACGACCTGGACCAGGAGGTGGCCGATGGAGCCCGACACCACCCCGACGGCGAGGCCGACCGCACCGAGCGACGGGGCGAGGATCAACGCCCCGCCGATGATCGCGAGGTTGTACACGATCGGGGCGATCGCCGCCGCAGCGAATCGGCCTCGTGCGTTGAGCACGCTGGTAGCGACCGCGCCGAGCGCCAGGAAGATCGGGCTCAGGACCATGATCCGGGTCAGCTCGATGGTGCGGGCCATCGTCGTGGGCTCGAACCCGCTCGTGTAGATCGGCACGAGCACGTCCGCGGCGAGGAAGACGATGACCGCCAGGACCAGCAGCGCGCCGAGCATCAGGTTCGTGACGGTCGACACGACCCGCCATGCCCGACGCTCGCCGTCGGTCTCGAGGAGGCCGGTCACGATGGGGATGAGCGCGGACGAGAGTGCCCCGGCGGCGACCAGCTGGAACAGCAGGTCCGGGATGCGGAAGGCGGCGAAGAAGGCGTCGAGCTCGGCCGGATCGCGGACGCTGTGGGCGATGACGACCAGCCGGATCCAGCCGAGCAGTCGCGAGACCAGGAACGCACCCGACACGATGAGTCCCGCGCGGGCCAGTGTTCGAGCGGTGGTCACGCCCCCTCGTCCCGTCGCGCACGGGGATGCGCGTCGCGATAGGCCTGGGCGAGCCGGCCGGGCGAGACGTGCGTGTAGATCTGGGTGGTGGCGAGGTTCTCGTGGCCGAGCAACTCCTGGACCACGCGCAGGTCGGCGCCGCCGTCGAGCAGGTGCGTCGCGAACGAGTGGCGCAGCGTGTGGGGCGACACGCCCTCCGGCAACCCGGCTGCTCGGCACAACCGATCGAGCCGGTAGCGCAGGCCACGGACGCCGAGTGGTGCCCCGGCCTGATTGAGGAACACCTGGCCGCTCGCGTCGGCGGCACCGCGCTCGGCGAGGATCGGTCGTCCGTGGTCCAGATAGGCCGTCAAGGCGGCGACGGCCGGTCGTCCGAGCAGGCCGATCCGCTCCTTGCGGCCCTTGCCGATCACCCGGATCTCGCCCCGCCGCAGGTCGAGTGAGGCGAGGTCCGCGGCGGCCAGCTCGCTGATGCGCAGGCCGGCGGCATAGGCGGTCTCGACCAGCGCTCGATCACGCAGGGCCAACGCCGTAACGTGCGCCACGCGATCGGGTCGCACCGCCTCGGCTGCGGTCAGCTCCTCGTCCACGGCCCGCAGCAGCCGACCGACCTGGTCGACCTCGAGGACACGCGGCAGCCGGCGCGGCAGGCGAGGCGTGGCGATGGCGCCCCACGGGTCACCGGCTGCGATGCCTTCGCGCGCCGCCCAGCGATGGAACGAGCGGATGGCGGCGAGCCGCTGGGCGACCGTCGTGCGCGAGGCCGCGCCGCCCAGCCGGGCGAGATAGGCGCGCAGCTCGGAACGGCTGGGTCGGCGCCAATCCACGCCCCGGGTGGCGAGCCAGCCAAGGTAGGCGCCGACCGCGGTGGCATACGCCCGGATCGTGTGCGGCGACGCGTCCCGCGCCGCCAGCGAGCGGAGGAAGCGATCCAGCGTGGGGTCGGTCGCAGGGTCCCCCGCGACCCCGCTCACGCTTCTGGTGCCGGCTCGGGGGGTCGGCTGCGCCGGGTGGACCCGCGCGCCCCGCTCGGACGACCGCGACCGCCCGTCCGCCCGCCGGTCGATCGCCCGCCGCGTGAAGGGCGGGCGAGAGCCGACGGGTCGGGCGGCCCGCCCGGATACCGCTCGCCGGGCACGACCAGGTCGGGAGCCGCGTCGCTGGTGGATCCACAGACCAGGCAGATCGCGGCGTCGCCCTTGCGCGCGAGCGGGCCGTCGTCGGTGTCGTGAACGCCGCCGAGTGGCTCGTTGTTCGTGGTGAAGTCGCACTTGGGGTAGTTGGAGCACCCCCAGAAGACGTTCCCCGTGCGCCGCGCGCGTCGCGGCACCAGCTGGCCATCGTGGTTCTTGGGGCAGTCGACGGTGAACGGCAGCGGGTCGGGGGGCGGCGGACCGTCCTTCTTGATGTACTTGCAGTCCGGGTAGCGCGAGCAGCCGACGAACGGCCCGAACCGACCGCTCTTGCCCACGAGCGTGCCCTGGCCGCATTCGGGACAGGTTTCGCCGGTGCCCGCCTGGGGCGGTGGCGCGTCCTCGGGCAGTGGCCTGGTCTCCTTGTGCTCGGGATAGAGCGAGCAGGCCAGGAACCGCCCGTTGCGACCGAATCGGACGACCATCGGGTGACCCAACGAACACTTCTCGTCCGTCGCCTGCGTCCACGGCGGGAGGTCTCCGGCCTCGTCGACGAGGCCCTTCAACGGCCCGTAGAAGTCGCGCAGCAAGAGCACCCAGCCCCGCTCGCCCCGGGCGACCTCGTCGAGTTCCTCCTCCATCCTGGCCGTGAATTCCATGTTGACGTAATCGCCGAAGTGCTCGACGAGGAAGTCGGTGACGACCTCCGCGACCGGTTCCGGCCAGAGGCGTCGCTCCTCGACCCGCACATAACCCCGGTCGACGATGGTCGAGATAGTCGCCGCGTAGGTCGACGGACGACCGATCCCACGCTCCTCGAGCGCCTTGATGAGGGTGGCTTCCGTGAAGCGCGGTGGCGGTTCGGTGAAATGCTGGGTCGGGGTGACGTCACGCACGTCGGTCCGGTCGCCCTCGGCGAGGTCGGGCAAGCGGCGTGCCAGCTCCTCGTCCTCCGCGGCGTCGTCGTCGCGTCCCTCGGTGTAGACCCGGGCGAAGCCTTCGAACAGGGTTTTCGTCGAGCTGGCCCGCAGTTCGTACGGGCCATCGGCCAGGTCGACGGTGGTCGTCTCGAGCTCCTTGGGCGCCATCTGGGACGCCAGTGCGCGCTGCCAGATGAGCCGGTACAGGCGCAGTTCTTCGGGCTGGAGCGAGCTCGCCAGCGAGTCCGGGTCGCGCAGGAAGCTCGTGGGCCGGATCGATTCGTGGGCCTCCTGGGCGCCTTTCGCCTTCGTCTTGTAGACCCGCCCCTTGGGCATCGTGAACGGCTCACCGAAGCGTTGGGCGATGACGCCACGAGCCTCGCCCATGGCGATCCCGGCCATCGCCGTGGAGTCCGTCCGCATGTAGGTGATGAGCCCGACGTGCCCGTCCGGCGTGTCGGCGCCTTCGTACAGCCGTTGGGCGATCGACATCGTCCGCTTCGGGCTGAAGGACAGCTTGCGGCTCGCCTCCTGCTGGAGGGTGGAGGTCGTGAACGGTGGCGCGGGTGAGCGCTTCTGCGTCCGGACGGCGACCTTGCGGACGACCGGATGAGCGTCACGCAGGCCTTTGACATGGCCCTCGGCCGTGGCCTCGTCGGCGACGGCCAGCGCTTCGCCGTCGATCCGGACGAGCTCAGCCGCAAAGGTGTCGCCCGCCGCGGTAGCGAGGATGGCCTCGATCGTCCAGTACTCGCGCGCAGTGAACGCCTCGATCTCTCGCTCTCGTTCGACGACGAGCCGGACCGCGACCGACTGGACGCGGCCGGCCGACAGTCCGCGCTGGACCTTGCGGCCGATCAGCGGGCTCAGCGTGTAGCCGACGAGGCGGTCGATGACCCGGCGCGTCTGCTGGGCGTCGACGAGGTTGCGGTCGATGTCGCGGGGGTTGGCGAATGCCTCGCGGATCGCCGGTTCGGTGATCTCGCTGAATGTCACCCGCCGGGTCTTGGCCTCCGGGACGTGGGCCGCCTCGGCGACGTGCCAGGCGATCGCCTCCCCTTCGCGATCGAGGTCGGTCGCGAGGTAGACCATGTCCGATCCCTTGGCCGCCTTCTCGATGTCATTGACCTGCTTGCGTCGGTCGTCGCTGATGACGTACTCGGGTGCGAAATCGTTGTCGACATCGACACCGAACTTGCCCTTGCCGGGGTTCTCGGGCAGGTCGCGGACATGGCCGTACGAGGCCAGGACGCGGTAGTCCGGACCGAGATAGCGCTCGATGGTGCGCGCCTTGGCAGGCGACTCGACGATGACCAGGTTCTTCGACACGGCCGGGAGTGTAGCACCGGGTCCTGCACCGTCCATTGCAGGCCGGCCGACTCGGATGGGCCGCATCCGGGCGCGCCCGAAGGGCGCGAGACCCGGCGGCCCAGGCCCGCTCAGACCTCGCGGATGCGCCGGAGGAAGTCCTCGTCGATCTCGAGCTCCTCCTCGACCTCGGGCTCTGCGGCCGGCGCGCTTGCCGCGACGGCAGCCGCGACGGGCATCGGCAGGTCGACACCGGCGGCGATCGCGGCGGCGGGCGGGATCTCCACGAAGCGCATGTTGAGGTACGGGAAGAAGAAGACCGATGCGGAGTCGTCGATGAACACCGGGCGCTTGCCGTCGAGACTGCGCAGGTTGGTGCAGCGGACCCCGAGGTCGCCCGGGGTGGGCAGCTCGAACAGGTCCGCGATGAGCGGCTGTTCGTTGTTGATGTGGAGGACGACATTGCGGATCACCGCGCCATCCTGACTGCCGTGAGCGATGACGGGCAGGGGCCCGATGGTCCGGTCGAGGGATGGTAGGCCTGGCGGCCGAGGCACGCTCAGGCGGGACAGTGGGCGTCGAGCTCGGCTACTGCCTTCGTCAGCGTTTCCGCTGCTTCGCGGGGAGCGGCCGGCGGGTAGGCGTTGCCGTGGGCACCCCAGTCCTTCCAGGCCAGGAACTTCTTGCGGATCGCGTCGTAGCGCTGCAGGCCGTCGTTGAACAGCGTCACCGCGGACATCGTGCAGGCACTTGGGGTGTACGCCGCGACGGCGGTCTTCTGCGTCGCGATCCACGTTCCCAGCGGCACGAACAGCTCGACCAGCTTGGACGGGTCCATGTCGCGCAGCCGCTTCAGCTGCGTGACGGACGTCTCGGCGCCCGCCCGGATCAGCTTGGCGATCTCGACATCATCGGCCGTGTAGACCGTGGCCGGCGCGTCCGTCGTGGCCGCGGGCTCGTCGCTCGGCGACGGGGTCGGCGAGCTGGTCGAGGCGGCCGATGCGGCGGGCGCGGCCGCCGTCGCGGCTGGCAGCGTCGCGCCCGGCCCAGCCGTACAACCCGCCAGCAGGAGGCCCGCGAGGACCATCGCTCTCATCGCTCGATCTCCCCAGCAGCGACTCCGCACGGACGTCGTCGGACGGACGGGCGGAGACGGCACCGTAGCATCATCCCGTCGCACTCGACCTACGCGCGGCTGCGCGCCGACATGCGGTCAGGGATGGTAGAAGTCGACGACCAGGCGGACTCGACCGCTCGACACCCAGACGCCGATCCCGACCCGGTCGTACTGGCTGTTCATCAGGTTGACGTAGTGGCCACCGGGCGGGCTCCACGACCGTTCGCTCTGGAAGTACAGGTGGCTGCCGAGGACCGCGCTGGTCGGCTTGCCCGAGCGGCAACCGAGGTTCTCTGCCCAGCGATAGCTGGTGTAGCCGGCACGGCGCAGTCGATCGCCCGGATTGCCGCCACTGAAATGGCTGCAGATGTTGTTCACGGCCAGCTTCCTGGCGTATGGCCGCGAGACCTTCGATGAGATGCCGCTGTCGAGGCGGAGGGCAGCCACGCTCCGACCACCGGGACTGCTGCAGCCCCCGCTCGAGGTCACGATGCCGCCCGTCCGGGTGCAGTTCATCAGGCCGAGGTAGTAGCGCTCGACCGAGGCCCAGCTGCCGGACCCGACCGATCCACCGCCACCCCCGCCGCCACCGCCACCACCGGTGTCGCCCGTCCCCGTCGTCCGGACGGGCGCGGCCGGGGCAGGCTTGGGGATGGTCCGGAAGGCCGCGGAAACCGCAGAGCCGAGGGCCGCGCCGTCGGCGCTGCTGGCCGATCCCGCGACCGTCGCCACGACCTTGGCGCCGTACGGCAGCGTGCTGGCGGGATCGAAGACGAGCACAGTGTCGCCTTCGGCGAAGCTCACCGTGCCGCGCACGGCCTTGCCATCGACCGTGACCTTGAACGCCGCCTTCGTCGACTGGCGGTCCATCCGCTGCGTGAAGCGCACCGAGATGGCGGCATCGCGGTCGACGTCATCGGTCTTGGCGCGCGGCCGGAAGCGCACGACAGCGGGAGCGACCGACGTGCGCATCGCCATGGACACCGGGGCGACCTCGACGCCGTCACGGTCGCGCACCCCCGCCAAGGTCAAGCGATAGCGCGTGTCGGCCTTGAGCGCCGCGACGGGGACGAAGCGGTAGCTCACGGTGCCACCGATCGAAGCGGCCGCGGTCAACGTGCCGGCCACGGGCGGATCGAGCCTGACGGCACCGTCAAGGCTGGCCGTATCGACCGGCGAGTCGAAGGTGATGAGGAAGCCGCTGTCGATCGCGACGCGCTTGCCCACCGCCGCCATCGGGGTGACGACCGCCGTCGCCGGCGGGCGAGTCAGGAACGCGGCCCGGGCCGGGCCGGTCGTCGGGCGCCCGGTGCGCGCGAGGGCACCCGCCTGGACGGTCACCGTGTAGTAGGTGCCGGCCGCCCAATGCGTGGTCGGACGGATCTCCAGGACGGTGTCGTCGGCGCTCCAGCGCAACGTGACATCCGCGGCCGGCTCGACCCGGATCGCCGACGCCACCGACTCGCGTTGCATCGGGGTACTGAAGCGCAATGACGCCGGTGCGCCGACATCGACCTTGGTGCCGATGGCCATGCTGAACGCGGCCTGCGTGAGCGGCACGATCTCGGTCGGCGCGGTGGCGGTCGTGAGCGTCGGTCGCGCCAGGGTGATGGTCCCGAGCGCCAGCACGCCGCCAAGGGCGACGGCCACGCCAGCCCGGACCAGTCCCGACCGACCGAGCGCGGTCGATGTGTAGACCGCCGCGAGCACGGGCAGCGCGAGGATCGCGATGAGGAGTTTCCGCAATACCAGTTCCCGGCTGTGAGCATCCGGGAGCGATCGGGATCCCCCGCATGATCGCCCGCGACGCACTGGGGGCGCGACGCGCCGGTCAGGGTAGCACCGCTTCCCTCGAACGGGCAACCGTGGGTGCAACCGTCGGTCGGGGCACGTGCCGTCCAGCGACGATCCGGCGCGGCTCGCCGAGCAGTGTTCCGGCTGGTCGGAAGCGACCATGGATGCCGGCTGCCAACCCGCGTCGCTCGAGCAGGGTCAGGGCGGCGAGGACCGTGGCGACCGGCAGGTCGAGGCGGGCGACGAGCTCGTCGACCGTGGTCAGGCCGGACACCAGTCCGGTCGCGACGGCCGACTCGGTCCGACCGAGATCCTGGAGACTGGCGCCGATCACCCTGTCCCCGGCGGCTGGTGCTGGATCGCTGAAGCCGAGGTCGGCGATGAGTTGCGGGATGCCCGCCACGATCCGGCTGGCCTCGGGAAACTCGCGCAGGAAGGCCAGGCAGCCGGCCGACATCGCCGCGTCGAGCGGACCTGGGACCAGGAAGCACGCCCGACCCTGTTCGAGCGCCCACGATGCCGTGATGAGCGCGCCCGAGCGGGCAGGCGCCTCGACCACGACCGTCGCATCGGACAGCCCGCTGATGATCCGGTTGCGCCGTGGGAACGTGCCGCTCGAGGGCAGCGTGTCCGGGGCCAGCTCCGACACGACGGCACCACCCGCGGCGACGATGGCGTCGGCCAGGCGCAGATGCGCCCGAGGCGCCAGGACCGCGTGACCGCCACCGATGACGGCGACCGTGCGGCCGCCGGCCCGGAGCGTGGCGTCGTGGGCCGCGCCGTCGATACCGAAGGCAAGGCCCGAGACCACCACCGTGTCGGCGGCGACCAACGCGGTGGCGACGCGGCCGGCGACGGTCCGACCGAGCGTCGTCGCCCGCCGCGTGCCGACGACTGCGACCGAGCGGGCCGCCGACAGGGCCGCCGGATCCCCGCGCAGGTACAGCACGTGCGGCGGCATGGCGACCCCGGCGAGGCGGCCGGGGTAGGCCGGCTCCTCCATCGTGATGACGCGAACGCCCACCCCGCGGATCCTGCCCAACGTGGCATCCGCGGTCTGGACGGCCTCGACGATCGCGTCGGCGACGGCCGGCAGGATGGCGGACTGGCGCCGGGACACCGGTGAGTCCGGTGGCGTGTCGGCCAGGCGCACCGCTGCGCCGGGCTCGCCCGCCGCGGCGAGGATCCGCCGCCCGGTTCCGTAGCGAGCCAGCAGTGCGGCAAGGCCGAGCGGGCCCAGACCATGTACCGCCGACAGCACCGTCCAGGCGTCGCGCTCGGGAGCGTAGGGGTCGTTGTCCGAGGCGTGCGGGCCCTCGGACGTCACCGCGCTGGCACCGCGTTCGGCCGGGTCGATGCCCACGCCCACCCCGATCATCAGGATGCCAGCGCGGTCGCTGCGCGCGACATCGGCGAGCGATACCACGCGGCTTCATCAAGGTGGGCTGTCGTGACGTCGGGCGAGCCGTCGAGATCGGCGATGGTCCGCGCGACCCGCAGCAACCGTTCCGTACCGCGGCCACTGGCCAGCTCGGCTTCGGCCAGCTCGACGACCCGCCGGGACGCTTCGGACGACAGGCGGCTCGCCCGCCGGAGGGCCCGACCGCGCAGACGCCCGTTCGAGCGACCCCGATCGGCCGCCGCCTGTGCCCGCGCACGCGCGATCCGCGTCCGGACCGCGGCCGTGTCCTCGGGGTCCCGCTGGTCCACGATCGCGGCAGCCGCGACGCGGGGCATCGAGACCCACAGGTCGATCCGATCGCGCAGCGGTCCGGACACGCGCCGGTCGTACCGCTCGACGTCGCCCGGTCGGCACCGGCAGCGGCCTTCCGGCAGCGAGCCGGCGAAGCCGCACGGGCACGGGTTCATGGCGGCGATCAGCTGGAACCGGGCCGGGAAGGTCATCACCCGCCCGGCACGCGCGATGACGACCCGTCCCTCCTCGAGCGGCTGGCGGAGGGCTTCGAGGACGTCGCGGTCGAACTCGGCCAGCTCGTCGAGGAACAGGACCCCGTGCGACGCCCGGGTGACTTCGCCAGGGGCCAGTGCCGGGCCACCGCCGACCATCGCCGCGTACGACATCGTGTGATGCGGGGTACGGAAGGGCGGTTGGCGCCGAAGTGCCGCGATGGGACCCTCCCCCGCGGCCGAGGCGACGATCGACACCGCCAGCGCCGCCGCGTCATCGAGCGGCGGCAACAGGCCGGGGATCGTCCGCGCCAGTAAGGTCTTGCCGACCCCGGGCGGGCCGATGAGCAACAGTCCATGTTCGCCGGCAAGGGCGATCTCGAGTCCCCGGCGCGCCTCGGCCTGACCACGGACCTCGGCCAGGTCGGGCACGGGTCCCTCCCCCGCCACGCTCGAAGCGGGAGCCGGCGCCACGCTCGGCCCGGAGATCGATACCCGCGGCATGGCGATCGGGGCTCGTCGCGGCCGACGGCCGCGGACCGCCTCGGCCGCTTCGACCAGGCTTCCCACCCCGACGACTTGCACGCCCGCCACCAACCGCGCCTCCGCCTCGGCTGCTGCCGACACGACGACGCGTCGGATCCCGCGCGCGGCCAGCGCCGCGACCATCGGCAGCACGCCAGGAACGGCCCGGACCTCGCCACCCAGACCGAGTTCGCCGAGGAGCGCGACCGGCGCGCCGCCACTGCGCAGCTGGTCGGAGCCGAGGAGAACGCCGACGGCCATCGCCAGATCGAGCGAGGCACCCGTCTTGCGTAGCTCGGCCGGGGCGAGGTTGATCGTGATCCGCCGGGGTGGGAAGGCGTAGCCGGCGTTGCGGATGGCCCCACGGACCCGCTCGCGCGCCTCCTGCACGGCGGTGTCGGCCAGGCCGACGATGGTCAGGCCGGGTAGCCCGGGCGCGACGTCCACCTCGACCCGGATGGCCCGGCCGTCAAGACCGTTGAGGGTCGCGGAAGGGACGACGGCCAGCATGCCCGCACCCTAGCCGGGGGCCCTCATCGCCCACTTATCGGGCGATCATCCGTCGCTCCCTGGCAGCGAGCCGACGACGGGACTGCGGTCAGCGCGCGGGCACTGCCGTGGCGAGCGGCGCTCCGGTCGCCTCGACCGCCGACTTGTCGATGGCCCGGGCGAACTGCAGGAGCGACGCACCGAGTGGCGAATCCGCCTTGGTGAACATGAACGGCGCACCAGAGTTCAGGGCACTGATGGCACCCCGGTACTCGTTGACGATCTGGTGGTCGATCGTGCGCTTGAGCGCGCCCTCGGCATTCTTGACGTTGATGCCCGTGAACGCATTCGACCGATTGAGCACGAGGTGGACCTTGCCGGGCGGGTATCCGAGGTGGTTCATCGTCTCGAGGATCAGGCGCACGTTCTTGAGACACGACAGGTCTGCGGTCATGACCACGAACACCGTCTCGGCCGACTCGAAGACCCCGAGGTTCACATCGTCGAGCCGCTTGTCGACGTCGACCAGGATGTAGTCGTACATCGTCGTCAGCTGGGCGGCGATATAGGGCAGGTGCTCGGGGCGCACCAACTCGGCGGTCTCGGGCGACGGCGGGGCCAGCAACAGGTCGATGCCCGAGTCGTGCTTGACGATGACGTTGCGGATGATGTCGGCATCGATCGCGGTGGCGGTCACGACGTCGACGATGCTCTTGCGATCGAGCCCGAGGTCGAGAAACACGCGGTGATCACCGAACTGGAGGTTGCCGTCGACCAGGCACACCTTGCGGCCGAGCTCGCGGTGGAGGGCGATCGCCGCGTTGATCGAGATCGTCGTCGTGCCCACGCCGCCCTTCGCGCCGTAGAACGCGAGGATGCGGCCCATCGGCGGCCGGGCAAGCAGCGCATCGCGTGGGGCGAAGCGGGCCAGCAGGCTTTTGATGCGGGCGAGCAGCTCCGCCGGATGGAACGGCTTGATGAGGTAATCGTCGGCACCCGCACGCAGGCCGCGCACCTTTTGCTCGACCTCGCGCTCGGCGGTGAGCATGATGATCGGGACGTGGGCCGAGCCGCCCTCCTCGCTCCGGATCTTGGCCGCGACCTGATAGCCGTCGAGCTTGGGCAACATGACATCGAGCAGGATCAGGTCGGGCGCCTCCGCGCCCCACAGCCGGAATCCCTCGGCGCCATCGCCCGAGATGACGACGTCATAGCCCTCCTGCTTGAGGGTGTACTGCAGGAGCCGCTGGACGTTCGGGTCGTCGTCGACGACGAGGATCTTGGCCGCCATCAATCCTCCACGGAAGTCGCGTGGGTATCCGGCCCCCCGTCGGCGGGCCTGGGCGGAGCGATTATAGGACTCGCCCCCGATCGTTCGACATGCTCGTCGCGGGCCCGTCCGAACGCCACCCGCAGGAAGTCCGTGACTCGCCGCTCATAGTCCTGTCCGGCCACGCTGTGGCCCTGGCTGTGGTCGGCGCCTGGCACGATCCAGTGTTCGGTGCTCGGTCCGGCCAGGGCGACCAGCCGACGGCCGTCGGCAAGCGGCACCGTCCGGTCGTCCTCGCCGTGGATGAGCAGCAGCGGCACCGGCTCGACCAGGCCGATCATCCGGCCGGGTTCGGTCAGCCGCGGGTCCGCCCCCAGGGTTCGCGCGGCGGCATCGAACAGCCGGGCAGCGACGAAGCGTGCCCCCGGGATGGGCAGCCGGTTGGCGACCGGGATCTCGACCTCGGGGGCGGTCGAATCGGCCACGACAGCTACGATGCGCGGGCGCGGCACGCCGATCGGGGCCCGCGGCCGCGCCGGATCGATGTCCGCGGCGACGAGCGTGCCGTCGCCGAGGATGGCGACCGACGCGATCGCCGCGATGCCGCCCATCGAGGTCCCGACGAGGGCGAGCCGGTCGATGCCGCGCTCCCCCAGCCAATCAAGCGCGCCGGCGACGTCCTCGACCTCGAGCATGCCGAACGTCGACGGGCCAGCGTCCGAGTCGCCGTGCCCACGGAAATCGAGGCCGAGCACGCTCGCCGTTTTGCGCAGGAACGGGCCGTACTCGACCAGGTCGGGCGCCACCGAGCCCGAATACCCGTGCATCAGCAGGACGGCCTCATGCGGATCGGCGACCCAGTCGCCGTCACCGCGCTCGACCGGTAGCCAGCGCGCCGACAGCGCGAGCCCGTCCCGGGCACGCAGCCGGACGACCTCGCCGCCGAGCGCGTCGAGCGCCGGCTGCAGGCCGGCCTCACCGGGGGTCACACGCGGCGCCGCAAGCAAGCGAGCCGATGCCCGCCGGGTGGCCGCGCGCAGGGTCAGCGCCGACAGGACGGCCGCACCCCCCGCAGCCAGCGCGCGACGAATCACCCGGTCGTCGTCGAGCTGCCGCCAGGCCCGGGAGGCGGCGGCGCGAGCGGCCCTCGGGCGGCGTCGGGCAGGCGTGGCGCGGCGGCGGCGCCGCCACCCGGCTGTGCGGGGCCGCCGCCGCCGCGCTCGCCCGGCGTCAGGTAGTCGATGAACGGTTCGAGCAACCGGGTGTACTCGACGGGGATCACGAACTTGGTCGACGGGCCGGCGCCCAGTGCCTTGAGGGTCTCGAGGTACTGCAGCGACATCGTCTTCTGGTCGACCCCGGTGGCCGCCTGGAAGATGCGGGTCAGCGCCTCGCTGAACCCCTCTGCACGCAGGATGGCCGCCTGGCGCTCGCCCTCGGCCTTGAGGATCTCGGACTGCTTCTGGCCCTCGGCCACGTTGATCGCCGACTGGCGCGCGCCTTCCGATTCGGTGATCACCGCGCGGCGGGTCCGCTCGGCCGACAGCATCCGGTTCATCGAATCGAGGATGTCGCGCGGCGGGGTGATCTCGCGGATCTCGACACGGGTGATCTTGCCGCCCCAGTTCTCGGTGATCTCGTCGAGCTTCGTGCGCAGGACCTCGTTGATCTGGTCGCGCTTGGACAGCACGTCGTCGAGCAGGAAGTCGCCGACCACGGCGCGCAGGTTCGTGGTCGCGACGCCGGCCAGCGCCCCGACGAAGTCCTGGACGTTGACGACGCTCTTGAGCGGGTCGACGATCCGCCAGTAGATCAGGAAGTCGATGGGGATCGTGACGTTGTCCTTGGTGATCGCCGTCTGGCTCGGGACCTCGACGAACTGCTCGCGCAGGTTGACCTTGCGCGGCCGGTCGATGAACGGGATGAGGAACACGAGGCCGGGCCCCTTGACCAGCGTATCGTCGGTGTTGCCGAGGCGATACACGACCAGCTTGTCGCCCCGGTTCACGACCCGGATCGACAGCCACAGCACGAGCAGCAACAGGACGACGATGGCCACGACCGTGGCGAGCAGTGGCAGTTCAGGCATGAGGCTCCTTCTCCGATCGGGCCGGCTCAGCCGGCCGGTTCGACGGGTTCGACGATGAGGGTCAGTCCGTCCTGGCCGACGACGCGAACGGTCGCGCCCGACGGCACGACGGCCCCGTCGGGTGTCCGCGCCGACCACTCCTCGCCGGCAGCGTAGACGACGCCGAGCGGAACGAGCGCCGCACGCACGTCCGCGAGGGCGCCGGCGGCGAGACTGGGGCCCGTGGCAGTGAACGACGGTCCGCTCGGGCGGTTGCGCCGCCAGCGGACGACGACGGTCAGGATGAACAGGACGTACAACGCGGTCGCGGTCGTCAGGGCGGCGATGACACGCGGGTCGACCGCGATGGCCGGGGCGACCGGCGTGCCCGGCGCGGTATAGAGCGCCGACGCACCCAGCGCGAAGCAGACGATCCCCGCGACGGTCAGCAGGCCGTGACTGGTGACGCTGAACTCGAGCACGAACAGCACGACCGCGAGGCCGATGAGGAGCAACCCGGCGACGTTGAGCGGCAGGCTGCCGAAGCCGACGAACGCGAGGACGATCGCCAGCGCGCCGAGGATGCCCGTCGCGAAGTTCGGACTCTGCAGCTCGAACAGCAGCCCGTAGAACCCGAGGGTGAACAGGATGAACGCGATGTTCGGGTCCGACAGCAGGTGCAGGAGCTGCTGGGCCGGGTTCATCTCGAGATCGGCGATGCGGGCGCCGGCGGTGGCGATCGTCGTGTCCGTGCCGCGCACCCGGACGACCCGGCCGTCGGCGAAGGCGACGACGTCGTCGATGGTGGTCGCCAGGCCGTCGATGGCTCCTTCCCGGAGCGCTTCGGAGGCGGGAGAGGAGCGCGCGTCACGCACGGTCTGCTCGGCCCAATCGGCGTTCCTGCCGCGCGTTTCGGCGATCGAGCGGATGTTGGCGATCGCATCGTTGCGGACCTTCTGCCCGAGCGTCCCGCCGATGTCCTCACCGCTGCCACCGACCGGCGACGCGGCACCGATGTTCGTACCGGGAGCCATCAGCGCGACGTGCCCGGCCAGGGTGATGAACGTCCCGGCACTCGCCGCGCGGGCACCGGAGGGCGCCACCCAGACGATCACCGGCAGCGGCGCCTCGAGGAACGACGACACGATGCGCTGGGTCGCGTCCAGGCTGCCGCCGGGCGTATTCAGTCGGACGACGACCGCTGCCGCCCCATCCTGGCTCGCCCGGGCGATGCCGCCTTCGAGATAGCCCGCCAGCACGCTGTCGACGACGCCCGTCGCGGGCAGGACCACGACCGTCGCCCCGACCGCCGGGGGCGTGGGCGTGGCGGTCTGGGCGGCCACCCCGGCGGCGGCCAGCCAGAGCATCCCCACGAGCAACGGGATGGCGGACAGCGACCGGACGATGTGACGGGTCACGTGGCGACCTCTTGGATCGCCCTATCGTAGCGCCGCGCCCGCCAGAGCCTCGAAGACGAGGCGACTCCAGGTCTCGAGCCGATCGGCCACGGCCGCGACATCGCGCGGTGGCACGAACGAGCCGGTCAGCTTGTCCGTTTCGCGGATCGTCACCGGGCGCCCCGCGGCATCGGCCAGGAACACGATGCCGAGGTGCACGGCGCCGACATCGGTCGTGTCGTCGTTGAGCAGCGCGAGCGGGACGAATTCGGGCTCGAACGCCGCGATCAGCTCCTCGTGCCACTCCCGCCGGAGGCCGCCCGGGACGCCGTCGTCGCCCGGATCGATGTGCCCGCCGACCCCGATCGACCAGCGGTCGTGCAGTCGAGCGTCGCCGCCGGCCCGGGTCCGGCGCATGAGGAAGTAGTCATCGCCGTCACGCAGCACGACGTACGGGATGATCTGCTTGTGCTCCG
Organism: Candidatus Limnocylindrales bacterium; assembly: GCA_035692005.1. Lineage (GTDB taxonomy): Bacteria > Chloroflexota > Limnocylindria > Limnocylindrales > CSP1-4 > SPCO01. The sequence continues at coordinate 15,576 of DASSII010000096.1, forward strand.
GATCGATCTCCATGTCGGCCCGCGGCCGGTAGCGACCGTGGGTGGCCACGACATCGAGGAATGACCCGACGCCATCGGTCCGGAGGCCGTACCAGCCGCCCGCGTCGGGCACGAGGGAGCGCGGCACGACCAGCACCGCCTCGGCCGCCAGCTGCCTCGACGCGACGGACGCCTGGCCCGCCGGCGATCGGTCGGCGCCGGTCACCGTGACGTCGCCTCGAGCGTGTCGCGCGCGTCGGCGAGGCGTGTCGCGATGTCGACCAGCGCCGGCCCGTCGATGGGCTCGAGCTCGGTCAGCCAGTCCTCCAGGACGGTGATGAGGTCCCGGACACGGGCAGCGACGGCCGGCCCGTTCGTGGCAAGGATGCCTGCACCCATGTCCACCTCGCCACGGGCCAGGCGGGTCATGTCGCGCCAGCCCGAGGCGGCCAGCCGGGCGGCCGCCGGCCAGTCGTCCCGGGTCGCCCGGGGCGCCCGTCCGGCCACGGCCTCGACGAGCGCTGCCGCCACGACAAGCGGCAGGTGGCTGATGGCCGCGACCGCCTCGTCGTGCGCCCGCGCCGTCATCGCCACGGACCGCGCGCCGGTCGCGTGGATCAAGCGCTCGACACGGTCGAGCGCGGCGCGGTCGTCGGTCGGGACGACGACCCACGGACGCTCGTCGAAGAGGTCCTCGGTCGACGCCGCATAGCCACTCGTCTCGCGGCCGGCCATCGGATGACCGCCGACGAACCGCAGGCCGAGGGCCGTGGCGCGCTCGACGATCTGGCCCTTGGTGCTGGCGACGTCGGTGATGACCGCATCCGGGGCAAGCGCCGCACGCCACGCGCCGGCCAGGTCGTCAAGCTGACCGAGCACGATCGGCGCAGGTGCCGCGAGAACCACCAGCTCCGCGCCATCGAGCGCCGCCTCCACGGAGGCGGCGGCCACGTCGACCACCCCGTCGGCCAGCGCGAGCGCGGGGCCGACCCGGCTCGGCGACCAGGCCGACACGACCCACGGTTCGCCACCCGGTCGGGCCCCCGAGCGGCCGAGCGCGCGAGCCACGGAGCCGCCGATCAGCCCGAACCCGAGGATCGCGATGTGCATGTCCCCGAGTATCGCAGCCGGGTCGCGACGACGCGCCGTGCGGCGGTGCTACCATCGGTCGTGGCGCGCAGAGAGGGTCGATGATTCCCGACACTAGGCCGATCCGGGTGCTGCTCGTCGACGACCACCACCTGTTGACCGACTCGCTGGCGAGGCTGCTCGATGCCGAGCCCGATATCGAAGTCATCGGGGTCGCCGGCACGGTGGCCGAGGCGAAACGCCTGTCGGGCAAGCGGATGGACGTGGTCCTGATGGATTACCGCCTGCCGGACGGCACGGGCGCGGAAGCCACCCGAGTGGTCAAGCGCCGCTGGCCCGGCGCCCGAGTGGTGATGCTGACCGCGGTCCAGAACGATGAGACGGTGCTCGAGTCGATCCAGGCCGGGGCGGACGGCTACCTCACCAAGGACCGTGCGGTCGAGGACGTCGTGGCCACGGTCCGCAGCGCCAGTGCCGGGGAGACCCTCCTGCCCCGCTCGGTGATCCTCGGCCTGGCGCGTCGCGTCGCCGACGCTCGCGACAAGCCGACCGACCGGCCCGCGTTCGAGTCGCTGACCGGGCGCGAGCTGGAGGTCCTGCGTGCCCTGTCGGAGGGGTTGCCCTCGGCCGACATCAGCGAGCGCCTCGATATCTCGCGCAACACGCTCCGGACCCACGTCCAGAACATCATCACCAAGCTTGGGGTGCACTCCAAGCTCGAGGCCGTCAGCGTCGCCCTCCGCCATCGGATCGTCGAACCGCCGCAGTCCGACGAGGAGCTCTACTAGGGCGATCGACGCCAGGCCTCAGTCCACGCCAGCCGTCAGTCCACGCCAGGCGTCAGTCCGAGCCGGCGTCAGCCCGAGCCGGCCCGCCGACGTTCGACCCGGCGTTCGGCGATGCGCCGCTCGTCCCCCTCCGGCGGAGGCCCCGGATCGTCCGGCGGGTTCTGACGACGCAACACCGAGCGCCGCTCCTCCTCGCGGCGTTCGACGTCGAGGAACGCGCCACATCGGGGGCAACGGCGCTCCTCGGCGAACAACGACTCGAGCGGCGATACGGTGTAGATCTGGCGCCCGCAGGCCCAGCAGGCGAGTCGCGGCATCTCCCCCAGAACCTTTCTTGTTCCCGCGGACCGGGCGTTTCGGCCGAACTACGGTGATTGCATGATGCCGGTTCCCGCGCGACACGGCATCATGGAGACGATCTCTCCCCCCGGAGATCCGGTGGCCGCGCGGCCGCCACGCAGACAGGCCGTCTCGTTCCCCCCGACGAGGCGGCCTGTCGATTCATCCGACCTGCGGCAATCCGGCCAGCGCCGCCTCGACCTTGGCCGTGGGGTATTCGTAGTCCTCCAGCGCGCCCGCGTGGAACCGCTCGTAGGCGGACAGGTCGAAGTGCCCGTGGCCGCACAGGTTGAACAGGATCACCTTCGACTCGCCGGCTTCTCGCGCGGCGAGGGCCTCGTCGATGGCGACGGTCAGGGCATGGGTCGGTTCGGGCGCGGGCAGGATGCCCTCGGTCCGGGTGAACTGGACGCCCGCCTCGAAGCTCGCAAGCTGGTGGACGCTGCGTGCCTCGATCGCCCCGCGGTCCTTGAGCAGGCTGACCAGCGGCGCCATGCCGTGGTAGCGAAGGCCGCCGGCGTGGATCGGCTCGGGGATGAAGTCCGCGCCGAGGGTGTGCATCTTGACCAGGGGCGTGAGCTTGCCGGTATCGCCGAAGTCGTAGGCGTACACACCGCGGGTGAGGCTCGGCGCGGCCTCGGGCTCCGCGGCGATCACCCGGTAGCTCGCCCCGTCCCGGAAGTTACGCCCCAGGAACGGGAACGTCAGCCCGGCGAAGTTGGAGCCACCACCGGTGCACGCGATCACGATGTCGGGCGCCTCCCCCGCCATCTCCATCTGCTCGAGCGCTTCCTGGCCGATGACGGTCTGGTGGAGGAGGACGTGATTGAGCACCGAGCCGAGCGCGTACTTCGTATCGTCCCGCGTCGCGGCGTCCTCGACGGCCTCGCTGATCGCCATGCCCAAAGAGCCCGGGCTGTCGGGGTGCTCGCCAAGGACGGATCGACCGTAGGCGGTCGTCAGCGACGGGCTGGCTACGACCTCCGCCCCGTACGTTTCCATGAGGATGCGGCGGTACGGCTTCTGGTCGTAGCTCGCGCGGACCATGTACACCTTGACCTCGAGGCCGAACAGGGCACCGGCGAAGGCCAGCGCACTGCCCCACTGGCCGGCACCGGTCTCGGTCGCGAGGCGGCGAACCCCTTCCTGCTGGTTGTAGAACGCCTGCGGGATGGCCGTGTTCGGCTTGTGGCTACCCGCCGGGCTCACGCCCTCGTACTTGTAGTAGATGTGGGCGGGCGTATCGAGCGCCCGCTCGAGGCGGTGGGCGCGGTACAGCGGACTGGGGCGATAGAGGCGATAGGCATCGCGGACCGGCTCGGGAATCTCGATCTCGCGCTCGGTCGAGACCTCCTGGCCGATGAGCGCCATCGGGAACAGCGGGGCGAGGTCGTCCGGGCCGATGGGCTGACCGGTACCCGGGTGGAGCGGCGGCGGCGCCGGGAACGGCAGGTCGGCGGCGATGTTGTACCAGGCCCGCGGGATCCTCGATTCATCGAGGACGAACTTCGTCTGCCGGGGATCCGAGGGCGCCATCGATACCTCCAAGCGGGCCGCCGGCTCGTTCACCGCGCGGCTGGGACGCGAGCCTAGCGCGCGGGCCTTCGCCGACGCAACCGCTGCGGCCGGGTGGACCACGCCGCGGTCGTGGCGAGCAGCGGCAGGACCAAGATCACGCCGCCGTTGGCGCCGTTGCCGTTGCCATTGCCGGTACCGCCCTTGTCGTGCTTGGAGCACGGTCGCGGATCGGGGTCGGCGGTCTTGTCGTGGCCGGGGGGCGGGCCGCCCGCCGTCGGACAGTTGGGGCGTTCCTTGACCTTCTCCGGGGCCTTGGTCGGTGTCGGCTTGGGCGTCGGCTTGACTGTTGGACGCGGCGTCGGCGTCGGGGTCGCTCGCGGCGTAGGGACGGGCGTCGCGCGCGGCGTGGGGGTCGGCGTCGGCGTGGCACGCGGGGTCGGGGCGGGCGTGGGGGTCGCGCGCGGCGTGGGGACCGGGGTGGGCGTGGCACGCGGGGTCGGCGTGGGGACCGGGGTCGGCGTGGCGCGCGGCGTCGCGGCGGGCGTGGGGGTCGCCCGTGGCGTGGGGACCGGGGTCGGCCGTGCGCCCGGGGTCGGCGTGGGGACGGGGGTCGGCCGTGCGCCCGGGGTCGGCGTGGGCGTCGGTTGCCCCTGCGGGGATCCCGGCGTCGGCCCAACGACCGGAACGCCCGGCGACGGCGGGCTGCCAGACCCGCCCGGGACCGATGGAGACGCGCTCGCCGGCACGAACGGACTCGCCGATGGCAGCGCGCTCGGGGCGATCGACGGCGGCTGGGAACCGTTGGGCGGCGGCTGCGAGGGACCCGGCGTGGGTGCGGTCGACGCCGTCGGGGCGCCCCCAGACTGCGTCGGCGTCGGGACCACGGCGACCTGGTCCGAGGGGCGCGGAGACAGGGTCGAGCGCTGCTGGAGTTCGACGCCACCGATCCCCAGCGCGATGGTCGCGAGCACGAGATTCAGGACGCCGAGGCTCAGGACGAGTCGGGCGCGCTGACTGGTCGTCACAGCGATCGGGGCACTCCTGTCGACCCGGTCAGAGCGGGTCCGGGGTGGTCGGATTGTAAACCGACGAGCCGTCGGCAGGCGTTTCGCCCAAGCCGCCGAGCATGACCGGCACATATCGTGCGGGGCCGCCGCCAGTGACGCTCTCGTACAGACCGACGCGGTCAACGCGGAACCTGATGCGCCGGTCGGCCATGACCGCGACCAGGCGATCGCCCACCAGGGCACCGCTGGCGACGCCGTCGGACCGGGCCAGGGTCAGGTGCGGCCGGAACGGCCGGTCGACCGGCGGCCAGCCGACGTCGGCGAGCGCGGCCTCCATCGCGAGCGCGAGTTCGGTCAGCGTCTCGGCGCCCTCGGTCAGCCCGATCCACAGGGCACGTGGTCGTCTCCCGGATGGGAACGTGCCCGCGCGGCCGAGCTCCACGTCGATCGGACCGCGGAACGCGCGCGCGACCTGCAGGACCGCCTCGGCCGTCGGATCGATGCGCTCGGTCGGGGTCGGGCCAAGGAACCGGATGGTCAGGTGGAGCCCGTCGAGTCGGACCCAGCGGACATCCCGGGCACCCGGCGCCAACGTCGTAGCTCGAACACGCTCGACGACCTCGGCGACCGCGGCCGTGGCGTCCTGGGGAAGCGGCACGCCGACGAACAGCCGTCGACCGGGGATCCCGGCGTACGGATCACCGCGTGGGGCACGATGACGAAGCGGTCCGCTCAACCGCCCCGCGGGGACTCGCCGGCGTCCACCGCGAGCCCTTCCCGTTCGCCCAGCCAGGTCGCCCGATCATCGCGCAGGACCTGCCGCGCCGCGTCGCGGTCGCGCCAGCCGACCACCTCGACGTCCTTCTCCTCAAGCACCTTGTAGGTGTTGAAGAACTGCTCGATCTCGACCAGGCGGTGGGGGCGGACCTGGTCGAGCCGCTCGATGTGCTGCTGATGGGCGTCGCCGAGGGCCACGCACAGGACCTTGAAGTCGAACCCCTTTTCGTCGCGCATCTCCAGCCCGCCGATGGGCCGAGCCCAGACGTGGCAGCCGGTGAAGGTCGGCTCATCGATGACCAACAGGGCGTCGGTGTGGTCGCCGTCGCCGGCACGCGTGCCCTCGATGAAACCGTAGTCGAAGTTGTAGTAGACGGCGCTGCTGAGCACCCGATCGAGTCGGAAGACACCGGCCTCCTCGTCGAACTCGTACTTGTTGCGCGACCCGCGCGGGATCTCGACGACGATCTCGACCACGTCGGGATACTGCCCACGGCTATCCATGCCACGGAGTGTAGGGCCGCGTGAGCGAGGAGCGCAGCCGACAACGCGGCGATCGCGCCGGATCAGCCCACGCTCCCGGCCGGCGGCTCAGCCGGTGTCAGCGCAAGGCGGCGGCGAGCACCGCAGCGAGCGCACCCCAAGGTGCGTGAGCGAGGAGCGCAGCCGACAACGCGGCGATGGCGCCGGATCAGCCGCCGGCCTAATCGTTGTAGAGGCGTTCCTCGATGAGCTTTTCCTGCACCGTGCGCCCGTTCGGGTCGAAGCAGGAGAACTCGAAGTGCTTCTCGAACTCGAGGTCCACGTTGTCCTGGCCACCACGGTTCTTCTCGACCGACACGACGACCCAGTCGCGGAAGCGCTGCGCCTGGTACGGGTTGAACTCGATGTTGACCTTGGCCACGATGTGGTACTTCTCGTTGAGGATGAGGATGATGTCGGCCTCGTAGTTGATGGCCGACGAGCCGCGCAGGTGGAAGTTGCGCAGTCGGGACGCCTTGAGGCCCTCCTTGTCGGCCGCGACGATGGACACCATCGGCACGTCCTCGGACAACGCGATGTCCTTGAGCCCGTTGACGATGAAGGTCACCTTCTCCGACTCGTTCTCGGGTTCCGGGATCTGCGGCACCTTCTGCATGTAGTCGACGAACACGACGAGCCGGCGGTCACCGGACAGCGCGCGATGCCGCTGCACGAGCTTGCGCATGTTGTCGATGGTGCCGGCCGTCTGCGAGCCACGCAGCAGGAACAGGTTCTGGCCGTAGCGGGCGATCCGGTCGAGCGACGGACGGAGTCGCGGGTTGTTGGCCAGCTGCGGGGCGGCGGCGCCCTCGGCCATCCACGTCCCGAGGATCTCCTTGCGGACGTCCTGGATCTTGATCGCGCCGGTCTTGTGCGGCAGGTGGGCGAGGGCCGACTCCATCGCGATGAGCCGGTTCATGAGGTACGCCTCGTCATGCTCGAAACAGATGTAGAGCACGTTGGCCTGGCCGCCGGAGGCGATGTTGCGCGCCATCTGGAGCGCCATCGTGGTCTTGCCGGTACCCTGGGCGCCGCCGATGAGCAGCAGCTCCCCGGCACGCAGGCCGGTACCGATGGTCTTGTCGAGCGGGGTGAAACCGAGCGGCACCGGCTGGTACTCGGCCAGATGGCCGGTCGTCACGCGTTCGTTCAGGTCGACGAGGACGTCGAGCGCCGAACGGGGTGCCATGCTGCCGTTGTCGGTGTCGAGACGCCAGTCGCGTCCGGAGGCCTCGGCGGTGTTGGGTTCGAGATCCGTAGTCACGCGGTGAGATCCTCCCCGGAGGCCTGTGCTCGTGGCGCTTGGGCTGAGCGACAAGGGTAGCACCCGCGACCCCCTGAAACACCTATCCGGACTGCGCTAGTCCGCACCCCGCGCGGCCGTCGCGGCGATCTCGTCGAAGGTGGCGACGATCGCCCGGATGGCGCCTTCGTAGTTCGCGAGGTCGAGCCATTCGTCCGGAGCGTGGGCGTTGTCGTGCGGCTGCGAGAAGCCGAGCAGCACCACCGGCAGCCCCAGGATCGACTCGAAACTGGCGGCGACCGGGATGGATCCCCCTTCACGCGTGAACACCGGCGCCTGGCCGAAGGTCGACTCGAGCGCGCGGGCCGCGGCCTGGGTCACCGGGTGGTCGATCGGGGTGAGGCTGGGGCGACCGCCGCCGAGGGATCCGACCGACACGGTCACGCCCGGCGGTGCGATGTCCATGACGAACGCCCGCAGCTTCTCGAAGATGTCGTCCGGGTCCTGGGCGGCCACGAGACGGCAGCTGACCTTGGCGTGCGCCCGGGCCGGGATGATCGTCTTGGAGCCCTCGCCCTGGAAGCCGCCCCAGATGCCGTTGACATCGAGTGTCGGGCGCGTCGCCTTCCGCTCCAGGGTGGAGTAGCCGACCTCGCCGACGAGGGCCGGAACGCCGACGGCTTCACGGTAGCGCTCCTCCTCGAACGGGAGGTCGTCGATGGCGGCACGCTCGGCGTCGGTCAGCGCGACGACGTCGTCGTAGAAGCCCGGGATCCGGATCCGTCCGTCCGGTCCCTTGAGCGCGGCGATGATCTGGGCCAGCGCGATGGCCGGATTCGAGACGGCGCCGCCGTAGCTGCCCGAATGCAGGTCGACCGGCGACAACGCCACGTCGATCTGGGCGTACATCAGCCCGCGCAGGCTGACGGTGATGGCCGGCAGGTTGCCCTCGAAGAACCCCGTGTCGCTGATGATCGCGACATCGGCGGTCAGCCGCTCGCGGTTGGCGGTCAGCCATGCGTCCAGGTTGATGCTCGAGCTTTCCTCCTCACCCTCGAAGACATAGCGCACATTGACCGGATACCCGCCGCGGGCGGTCAGCAGTGCGGCGGCGGCCATGGCGTGGGCATGGATCTGGCCCTTGTCGTCCGCCGAGCCGCGCCCGAGCATCCGGCCATCGAGCACGACGGGCTCGAACGGCGGCGACGTCCACAGTTCGAGCGGGTCGACCGGCTGGACGTCGTAGTGGCCGTAGACCAGCACGGTCGGGGCGCCCACGGCGTGGAGCCAGTCTGCTTGGACGACCGGATGACCGCCAGTCTCGGCCACCTCGACGTGCTCGAGCCCGGCCGAGCGGAGGGTGTCGGCCAGCCACTCGGCGGCGCGCCGGACGTCGCCGGCGTGCTCGGGCAAGGCCGAGATGCTCGGGATCCGCAGGAATGCCTTGAAGCTCTCGATCCGCTCGGCGCGGGTCGCCTCGAGATAGCGCTCGATCGGGTCGGGGGCCGGTGGGTGGGACATGCGTCCGAGTCTAGGGGAGTCGCAGGACCCGCGGCACGACCCAGCGCCGGAATCGGACGAGCGGGCCGATGGACTCGGCCCGCTCGTGCGGTGCGTCGGGGGGACGGCGCTCAGGCCGGCTGCGGCTTGGGCTCCGGGATCGGCTGGCCCGGGCCGACGACGGCCGGGATGCCGTGGTCGGGATCCTTTGGCGGCAGGTCGGTGAAGAAGGCCTCGAAGCCCTCCGCATCGACCGTTTCCTCGGCCACGAGCTTCTCGGCCAGGGCAACGAGCCGGTCGCGATGGGTGGTGAGCACGTCGGTCGCCCGCTCATAGGCCTTGTCGATGATGGCCCGGACCTCCTCGTCGATCTGGCGGGCGACATCGTCGCTGTAGTTGCGCTGCTCACCGATCTCCCGGCCGAGGAAGACCAGCTCGTCGCGCTTCCCGAAGGACAGCGGCCCCAGCTTGTCGCTCATGCCGAACTCGGTGACCATGCGCCGAGCGAGGTCGGTCGCCTTCTCGATGTCGTTGCTGGCCCCGGTCGTGGTGTCGCCGAAGATCATCCGCTCCGCGACGTTGCCGCCGAGCAGGCCCGCGATCTTGTCCTCGAACTCGGTCTTGGACTGGAGATAGCGGTCTTCCTGCGGCAGCGCCATGGTGTAGCCGAGGGCCATGCCGCGGCTGATGATCGTGACCTTGCTGACCGGATCGCACTTCGGCAGGATCCGCTGGACGACGGCGTGCCCACCCTCGTGGTAGGCGATGATCGCCTTCTCCGCGTCGGAGATGACGCGCGACTTGCGCTCCGGACCGGCGATGATCCGTTCCAGGGCTTCCTGGAACTCGGACATGCCGATGACCTTCTTGTTGCGCCGCGCCGACAGGATCGCCGCCTCGTTCACGAGGTTGGCGAGGTCGGCGCCGGAGAAGCCGGGCGACTGTCGCGCGACACCTTCGACATCGACGCCCTTGTCGAGCGGCTTGCCCTTGGTATGGACCCGCAGGATCTCGGTCCGGCCCCGCATGTCCGGCCGGTCGAGGATGACCTGGCGGTCGAACCGGCCCGGGCGCAGCAGCGCCGGGTCGAGGACGTCGGGCCGGTTGGTGGCGGCGACCACGATCACGTTCGTGTTGGTGTCGAAGCCGTCCATCTCGACGAGGATCTGGTTGAGGGTCTGCTCGCGCTCGTCGTGGCTGCCGCCGAGGCCGGCGCCCCGCTGGCGACCGACCGCGTCGATCTCGTCGACGAAGACGATGCACGGAGAGTTGCGCTTGGCCTGGTCGAACAGGTCGCGGACACGGCTGGCGCCGACGCCGACGAACATCTCCACGAACTCCGAGCCCGAGATGCTGAAGAACGGCACCCCGGCTTCGCCGGCGACGGCGCGGGCCATCAGCGTCTTACCGGTGCCGGGGGGCCCGACGAGCAGCACGCCGCGCGGGATGCGTGCCCCGAGCGAGTTGAACTTCTCGGGGAACTTGAGGAACTCGACGACTTCCTGGAGCTCGGTCTTGGCCTCGTCCACGCCGGCGACGTCGGCGAAGGTCACGACCGTCTTGTTGCCAAGGAACATCCGTGCCCGGCTCTTGCCGAACGACAGGGCCTGGTTATTGGTGCCCTGTGCCTGGCGCATCATGAAGAAGATGAACCCGCCGATGATCAGCAGCGGCAGGACGGCGGTGAGCAGCAACCCGAGCCAGGACGTGTCGGGCGCCGGCTGCGCTGTGAATTCGATCTTGGCCGGGTCGACCCCGCCCTTGGTCGCGGCGGCGACGATGTTGTCGTAGACCGGGGTCAGCACGGTCGGCACGTTGACCGTGTAGGTCGTGTCCTGGCCGAGCTTGGTGACGGTCAGCGTCGTGCCCTGCTGGGTGGCCTTGGCGATCTGTCCCTGACTGACCTCGCCGAGGAACGTGGAATAGGCGACCGTCTGCGGCTGCGAGGTGGTCGTGATCCAGGTGAACAGCAGTGCTGCCGTCCCGACCACGAGGACCAGCATGACGATGCCGTTCCGGAAGAACTTGGGGTTCAAAGGGGAGCCTCCGGGTGAAGTGCGCGCCGCTCGGGCGCTGCCACGTGCGGCGAGTATAGCGTCGGCCCGGCGGAGGGCCTTCTGCCGGATGTCACGTCGACACCCATCCATACGGACGCTCGTGACGTCCGGATGGCGACGGGGACGCCGATGAAGGAATCGAAACGACCCCCCGATCGGACGTCGGAGGGTCGTCGACAGTCGAGATTGGTAGCGGAGGGCGGATTTGAACCACCGACCAAGGGCTTATGAGTCCCCTGCTCTACCACTGAGCTACTCCGCCAGGGTGACCGATTTTACCCCTACTGTGCGAACGTGTCGCAGTCGTCCGAGCTGCCGCTCTGATAGCCCTTGGTGAACCAGGCGACCCGCTGCTCGGCCGAGCCGTGGGTCCACGACTCGGGGTCGACGCGGCCCGAGGTCGACTGCTGGATCCGGTCGTCGCCGACCGCCGACGCCGCACTGAGCGCCTCATCGATATCCCCTGGCTGGAGGTCGGTCGCGGCGGCATGGGACCACACGCCGGCCAGGCAGTCGGCCTGGAGCTCCATCCGCACGGACAGGGCGTTCTGCTGGGACGGGTCCTGCTGGGACGTCTGCTGGACGCGCTCGGCGATGCCCAACGCGTTCTGGACGTGGTGACCGAACTCGTGAGCCACGACGTAGGCCATCGCGAAGTCCCCACCCTGGGCGCCGAAGCGCGAACGGAGCTCGTCGAAGAATCCGAGATCGAGGTAGACCTTCTGGTCCGCCGGGCAGTAGAACGGACCCGTCGCGGCGGATGCCGGCCCGCATGACGACGACGTGCCACCCTCGAACAGGACGAGCTTGGTCTCGGGGTAGTCGCGGCCGGCCGCCTTGAACGTCGACGCCCAGAACGTCTGGATGTCGTTCACGATGTAGGCCAGCTGCTGATCCGTGTCGCTCTGCGGATCGAGCGTGCCACCCGGCTGGGCAGCGCCACCGCCACCGAGGCCACCGAGACTCGGCATCCCGCCGCCGAGCACGCCACTGACGAGCAGGAACAGGATGATCGAGATGATGATCCCGCCGATCCCGCCGCCGGTCCGTCCGCCGGGAATGGGGATCGGGATCCCGCCGCCGCCACCGCCGAGCGCGCCACCCAATCCGCCGCCGCCCTGGCCGCGTCGGTCCTCGATCTGGTCGAACCCGGTGTTGCGCTTCCACTTCATGGTGCTGGGGGTCCCTCCTCGGGCCGGACGCGGACGGCCATTCGCCCCGCAGCATACGCCCGCACGACCGCGGTCCCGCCTCGCAACCGTCGTGCCGGACGTTGCAGCCGCATGTGCACGGGTTCCTCAGGCCACCTCGTGGAGGCGACCGGTGGCGACATCGAAGACGAGCCCGTGGACCGGTACCCGCCTGATGAGCTGATGTTCGCGCAGGATCGCGACCTGGCTGCGCAGGTTGGCCTCGAGGTCGTCGAACGCCCCGAACACGACCGGCACGTCCTCGGCGGTCACACCGGCCGTCGCGGCCGCACGGTCGCGCAGCATGGCTTCGTCGGCGCCGTGGAGCCCGCAACCGGTGTGCTCGATCACGACGATCTCGGTCGTGCCCAGCAGCTCCAGGCTGACGATCAGCGAGCGGATGACGTCATCGGTCACGAGGCCGCCCGCGTTGCGGATGATGTGCGCGTCGCCGGTCCGCAACCCGAGCGCCTCCTCGACGTCGAGGCGGGCGTCCATGCAGGCCACGATCACCAGGCCGGACAGCGGCGCGGCGGTCAGGGCGGATCGATCGAACGCCTCGGTGTAGCGCTCGTTCTCGCTCAGGAGGCGTGCGAACTCGTCGCCGGCGGTGTCGCGGGCCATCTCGTCGGTCCTTCCCGGGTCAGCCCGGCGGGCGGCCCTGGCCGTAGCGGTCGATCAGCTCGCCGATGGTCAGCTGGCCGTAGCGCTCGTCGAGCTGCTCACGGGCGATGCGCCACATCGTCCGCAGCGGGCGTGGCCCCGACCGCTCGAGCTCGGCCAGGCGGATGGCACCGAAGCGCTCGATGCCCGGCACCGCCCGCAGGTCCGAGGCGAGCCGGCTGGCAGCATCGTCGACGGTCGTCTGGCGGGTGATCTCGGCGACCGCCGGGCGCGGAGGACCGGCGGCGGTATCGGTCCGCGGCGCCGGCGGCGTCGCCGCCGCGCGGACGGCTCGGGCAGCGTCGGCCATGGCGGCATCGACCGCCGCCGGGCTGTCGAAGCGCGGCGGTGTGGGCGCGGCCGGCGTCGCGGGCAGGCCGGGACCACGGTGCGTCTCGGTGGGCCGGCTGGTGGGCACGGTCGGGCGTGGCGGCCGCCCTGCCGGCGCAGCGACCGCGGCGCCGGTCGCGGGGCCGGTCCCGGCCGGGTCGGTCCCGCCTCCGGTCGCGCTCGGCCGACCCCCGCCACCACTGCCGGCCGGCCCCCGCCGTCCGCCGCCGCCCGCCCGCGGCGGCTCGTCGTCGGTCCGTGCGGTGCCCATGGCCTTGCCGAGCAGGTCGGGGATGTCGATGCCGGTGAGACCCTTCACGGTCGTCCCGGCTTCGGTCACCGTGCGGGTGACGTTCTTGACCATCTCGGATGCGCCGTCGTTGGAGAGGACCGTCAGCTGATCGATATTGGCCATCGGCTCGGCCGCGGCCCGGACGATCTCGGGCAGCATCGAGAGGACGGTCTGGATGATGGCCGCCTCGTTGAACTGGCGGTACGCCTCGGCACGCAGCGCGAGCGCCTTGGCCTCGGCCTCGCCCTTGGACAGCACGATGCCGGCCTCGGCGTTGCCCTCCAGGGTCGTCTGCTTGGCGGTCGCCTCGGCGGTGACCTCCACGACCCGGGCCTGCGCTTCACCGGCGAGCTTGACCCGCTCGGCGTCGGCCTGGGCCTGGGCGATGACCGCCCCCTTGGCCCCCTCGGCACGCCGGATCTGCGCCTCGGCCTCGGCTTCCGCTGGTCGGACGGTGGTCGCCACCAGCTCCTGCTGCTTGCGATCCGCCTCGAGCTGGGCAAGCTCGGTCTGCTTGCGCGTGACCTCCTGGGTGGCCTCCGCCTCCGCGAGCGGGCCCGCCTGGGCGGCGCGCGCGTTGGCGGCCGCGGTCTGGGTCTCGGTCTCGGCGCGCCGCAGCGACACGTCCCGCGCGGCGTTGATCTTGATCTGCTCCGCCTCGGCCTCGCGAACGGCCGCCTCCTGATCGGCGGCGGCCTTCGCCATCCGGGCATCGCGCTCACGGCGGGCGGTCTCCTGCTGGCCGATGAGCTCCATGTACCCGGACTCGTCGCGGATGGCCTGGATCGTGAACGAATCGATCTGCAGGCCCGACGTCGCCAGGTCGCCCTTGGCCGCGTCCTGGACGGCCTGCTGGAACTTCTGGCGGTCGAGGTTGAGCTCTTCGACGGTCAGGGTGCCGACGATCGAGCGGAGGGAGCCCTCGAGCACGTTCTTGACGATCGAATCGACCGCCTCCTCCTGGGACTCGAGGAACCGCTCGGCGGCGTTGCGGATCGACTCGTCGTCGGCCCCGATCTTGAACGTGGCGACGCCCTGGACCGCGACCTTGATGCCCTGGCGGGTGACCGCGTCGGCCAGATTCACGTTGATCTGCCGGGCGGTCAGCTTGAGCTTGCCGACCTTGTGGATGAGCGGCAGGACGATGACGCCACCGCCGCGCACGACCTTGAGGTTGCGCCGGCCGTCCGGTCCGCGATCGCGTTGGCCCGACACGACCAGCGCTTCGTTAGCGCCGGCGACCTTGTAGCGACTGCCGATGTAGCTGACGATCAGGACGACGACGATGATGATCAGGAAGATGGGGATGACCCCGCTCCCGATGAAGTTCAGGATGTCACCCAACCCCGGATCCTCCCGCATGCGCCGACGTCGCGCCGGCTGACGTGATGGGCTCGACGATGAGCCCCGAGCCGGCCACGCCGCTCACCCGTGCGACCGAACCGGCAGCGATCTCGACGGTCGACGTCGCGCTGAACTCGTGGGTCTGTCCTTCGGCCTTGACCAGGACGCTGCCGTAATGACCGGCCGGGATACCGACCTGGACGTAGGCCTCGTGGCCGATGAGGTCCCGGGTCGAAAACGGCTCGGGCGCCTCGGCCCGCCGGAGCGTGCTGAAGATGCCGTACGCGAGGGCCAGACCGACGACCCCGAACCCGGCACCCCAGATCGCGGCCATGCCGCCATGGACGTCGAGGACCTGGGTCGCGAACAGCCCGCCGACGCCGAACATCGACACGAACGACAGCAGCAACGGCATGAGCGACACACCGCCGACGTCGAAGTCGAAGATGGCCCCGAGGATGTCGTCGACGAGCACCGTCACCAACAGCAGTCCGCCGCCGACCAGCGCGCACACGACGAAGATGAAGTCCTCGACCGGGATGTCGATCATCGAGCGCCCGGGTCCTCCCCTCGACCGGCGCGAGCGCGCCGGGATGACAGGATAGCGGGCGCGGCCTAGCCGGAGGGGCCGAACAGGACCGTCAGCCAGCGCTCGAGCGGCGGCACGTCGTCCGACCTCGAACCGAGACGCACGGCAGCCGATCCGGGCGCGTCGGGCGCCAGCGGCGCGACGCCCGGGGCCAGGGCGAACGGGATCTCGTGGACGCTGCCGACGCCGTAGGCGCGCGCCGCCTGCTCGACGAAGCGCTGCCGGCCGATGAGGTCGAGTTCGCGCTCCATCGCCGCGACCTCCAGTCGGAGGGCCGCGTTGCCGGTGGCGATGTCCTGGGCGCGCGTGGCCGCGGCCGACGCATCGCTGACCTGGCGGGCGAATGCGATGACGATCCAGGCCGCGAGCATCGCGCTGGCCAGCACCGCCACGCGACGGCGGGTGACGCCGGCGACCGACAGCGACGAGAAGTCGATCGCCGCCGTGCCGTCCGCCGCCGGATCGCCGGTCGTCGGTAGCGCGGGATCGAGCGCGTCGTCGAAGGGTTCGGGTGCCGGCCGGCGGGACATCGCGCGGAGCGTAGCTACCCCTAGCTGGCGTGTCAACCGCGTCGGCGTGACAGCCAACCTGTCACACGAGCACTGGACGGTGCGGCTAGACTGCCATCCATTCCGAACATGCGTTCGGTTCACGTCCGGAGCCGTCCGATGCGCACCTACGCCCCTGCCGACGCCCCCGCCGTCCTCGATCGCCTCCTCGCGGAGCCGTCACTCGCCCGCGGTGTCGTCCATCACGCGGTGATCCCGCCGCGAGCGGCGTCGTATGCGGCCATGCCGGACTGGCTCGATCCACGGATCGTCGCGGGACTCGGATCCCGGGGCATCGACCAGCTGTACAGCCACCAGGCGGAGGCGATCGACGCCGTCCACGCTGGTGAGGACGTCGTGGTGGTCACCCCGACGGCATCGGGCAAGACGCTGTGTTACGCGCTGCCGGCGCTGCAGGCCATCGCCGAGGACCCGTCGGCGCGGGCGCTGTTCCTGTTTCCGACCAAGGCGCTTGGACAGGACCAGGTCACCGAGTTCGGGGCGTTGTCGGCCTCGGCGGGCCTGTCGATCATCACCTCGACCTACGACGGCGACACGCCTGCCCCCATCCGGTCGGCGGTCCGGGCGGCGGGCCAGGTCGTGGTGTCGAACCCGGACATGCTCCACTCGGCGATCCTGCCGCACCACACCAAGTGGTTCCAGTTGTTCGAGCAGCTCCGGATCATCGTGATCGACGAGTTGCACACCTATCGCGGGGTGTTCGGCAGCCACGTGGCGAACGTGCTGCGCAGGCTCCTGCGGATCTGCGCCCACTACGGCAGCCGGCCGATCATCGTCTGCTGCTCGGCCACTATCGGCAACCCCGGCGAGCTTGCCGCCATGCTCACCGGGCGACCGGCCCGCCTGGTCGATCGCAACGGGGCTCCCGCCGGTGAGCGCCATGTGTTGTTGGTGGACCCGCCCGTCCTCGAACCTGCCAGCGGGGCGCGGGCATCGGCGGTGACCCTCGCCCAGCGCTGGGCGCTGCCCTTCCTGCGGGCGGGCCGCCAGACCATCGTGTTCGGCAAGTCACGGGTGGCCGTCGAGCTGCTGCTGAGCGGGCTGCGCGAATCGCTGCGCGAGAGCTACGGCCCTCGGACGCGCGTGCGCGGCTATCGCGGCGGCTACCTGCCGACCGAGCGACGGGCGATCGAGCAGGGCCTGCGCGACGGCGAGATCCTCGGCGTCGTGGCCACCAACGCGCTCGAGCTCGGGGTCGATATCGGCCGCCTCGACGCGGCCATCCTGGCCGGCTACCCAGGTTCCGTGGCGGCCACCTGGCAGCAGTTCGGTCGGGCAGGCCGACGGCTCGGCACAAGCGTGTCGGTGCTGGTCGCCTCGGGCGCCCCGGTCGACCAGTACGTCATCCACCATCCCGAGTTCCTGCTCGACGGCACGCCGGAGGAGGCGCGCCTCGATCCGGACAACCTCCACGTGCTGCTGGCGCACCTGCGCGCAGCGACCTTCGAGCTGCCGTTCGAGCCGGGCGAATCATTCGGTCCGGGTCCGGCCGACGACCTCCTCGCCTTCCTGGCCGAGGAGCGTCACGTCCGCCAGGCGGGCGACGGGCGATGGTACTGGTCGAGCGAGAACTTCCCGGCGTCGGAGATCTCGCTGCGAACGGCCGCGCCGGAGAACGTGGTCATCATCGACACCACACCGGACCGTCCGCGGGTGCTGGGTGAGGTCGACCTGTTCAGTGCGCAGGTGCTCGTCCACGAACGGGCCATCTACATCCACGAATCGGTCCAGTACTACGTGGACCGGCTCGAATGGGGCGAGCGCAAGGCCTACGTCCATCGGATCGACGCGGACCACTACACCTACGCCAACCGGGCGGTCACGCTCAAGCCGCTCGAGGTCTTCGCGGAGGCGCCGTCGACCGGTGGCCGACGCCTCCATGGCGAGGTCATGGTGGCGAGCCTCGTCACCCTGTTCAAGAAGCTCAAGTTCCTGACCGACGAGAACGTCGGCTGGGGTCCGATCGACCTGCCCGAGCTCGAACTCCAGACGACGGCCTACTGGCTGACGGCCGAGTCCGCCCGCGGCACCTGGCGACGGGCCGATCTCGACGTCGCCCTGCTCGGCGCCGGTCGGGCGATCCAGGCCGTCGCCGCCATCCTGCTGATGGTCGATCCGCGTGACCTCGGGCTCGTGACGCAGGTCCGCTCGCCGCATGCCGAGGAGCCGACCATCTACCTCTACGAGGCCGTCCCGGGCGGTATCGGCCTGTCAGAGCGACTGTGGCAGCGCCACGACGAGCTGCTCAGCGGGGCGGCCGAGCTGATCGCCGGCTGCGGCTGCGACGGCGGGTGCCCGTCGTGCACCGGGCCCCGACTCGAGCCAGATATCGACGCCCGGGCACTGGCGCTTCGGCTGCTCGACACCCTCGGCGCGCGCGCCGCCGTGCCCACGCCGGTGGGCGCATGACGGTACCGGCCCTTGGCCAGGCGACGACGGCTTCGACCGATCTCGCGCGGCGGCTGGAGCGGTTCCGCTCCGCCATCCGGGCCGACGACGCGTCGAGCGGGGACGCCCTTCCCCACGCCCCCATCGCGCCGGTGGATCTCGCCGAACGGCTGGCGACGACACTCGACGGCGAAGTCGTGGCGTCTCGACTCGGACGGTTCGTCCGGGTCGAGGGCCGGGCGACCGAGCTGCCGATCGATCGTGCCCGACTTGCTGTCCTGCCGGGTCACCCACCGGCAGATCGGCCGCTGGTCTGCCTCGACACCGAGACGACCGGGCTGGCGACCGCGGCGGGCACGGTCGCCTTCCTCATCGGGCTCGGCTGGTGGGCCGGCGCGACGTTCCGCCAGGTCCAGATCGTGTTGCCCGACCATGCCGACGAGGGCGCGCTGCTCGAGGAGCTGGCCCGGCACATCCCGGCCGATGCGTGGCTGGTCACGTACAACGGACGCGGCTTCGACTGGCCCCTCCTAGTGACGCGCTACCGGATGGAGCGCCGGGCGGCGCCCGTGCATGCCGGACACCTCGACCTGCTGCCGATCGTCCGGCGCCTGTTCCGCCATCGGATGGACGACGCCCGGTTGCGGACCGTGGAGCGCAGCCTGCTCGGCCTCGAGCGCCACGACGATGTCGACGGCTGGGACATCCCGGCGCGCTATCTGGGTTTCCTGCGCGGTGGCCCTGCCCATCCGCTGCGCGCCGTCGTCCGTCACAACGACGAGGATGTCCGCTCGCTGGCGCGGCTCATCGCCCTGCTGGATGCGGGCTACACGACGGCCGACGCGCGGCGTCGAGTGCCGCTCGGCGACGTCGCCGGTCTGGCCCGCGCGTTCGCCCGCGAGCGCCGCCACGATGAGGCGCTGTCGTGCCTCGACGAGATCCTTGGGCGCGAGGACGCAGCGACCCGGACGGCGGATCCGTCGTCCACCGCGGTCGCCAGGGCAGGACTGGCCGATCGGTCGCCCGGGGCACGCGTCGCGGAAGTCCCGTGGTGGTCACCGGGCGCACGGGCCGACTTCGGCGGCCCACCGCGGCCCGCCCACGGTCCATCGAGCTGGCACCGAACGGCGGCCTTCAGCGCGGGCTGGGATGCGCAACGGGTCGCGGTCGATCGCGCGCATCTCCTGCGGCGGCTGGGTCGCTACCGTGACTCGGCCGACGCCTGGCGGGCCGTCGCCGCCGGTCACGGGCGGGCCGCGGTCGTCGCCTGGATCGAGGTGGCCAAGCTCCGGGAGCACCGACTCTCCGATCGTCCGGGTGCCCTCGACGCCGCCGAGCGGGGCCTGGCCGCTGCCGAGCGACGTCGCCAGCTGGGGATGCCGGACCCACGACTGGAGCGCGACCTTGCCCACCGCGCCGCGCGCCTGCGCACACGGCTTGGCTCAACCGGGCGGCGGACCCTCCGAGCTGCTGCCGCCCTCGACGCCTGACGGCCCGGTAGGCCGTGCAGCGAGCCGGGCCCGGATGGCGTCGAGATCGGGCACGCCGGCGAGACCGGGGCCCTCGACCGCCAGTGATGCCGCCGCGGCGGCGAAGCGCAGCGGATCAACCACGTCCGCGCCGGAGATGCCGACCACGTCCGGCCGGACGATGCAGGCGAGATACGCGGCGAGGAACACGTCGCCGGCACCGGTCGGGTCGATCTCGGTCGCGCTCACGATCGCCTGGTAGGGCACGGTCTGGGTCGGGCCCGTGGCATCGCTCACCACCAGCCAGCCGCCGGCCGGGCCGTCGGTGACCAGGAGCCGGGCCCCGGCGCGCAGGTACGGCGCCAGGCCGGCCGGCTCGACGCCCGGGGCGAGGTCCTCGGTACTGACCCCGACGAGATCCGCCCGCCTGGTGAGGCCGCTCGCGCGCGGGGCACGTCGGCCGACCTGGCCACCGACGACGAGCCGCCGCAACCAGCCCTGCCAGCCCAGCGCCACGAGCGCCCCCGGCCCGATGACCGCCAGCCAGCGATCGTCGACCTCGCCGGCCACCGGCACCAGCGACCAGGCACGCGGGTCGCGCCAATCGCTGGGCAGGTCGTCGGGCGGCGCCAGCGGCTGGCCGGCGGCCATCACGGTCTGGACTCGCCCGGTCCGGGTCTGGACGTTGTCGAAGACGGGACCCCTGCCGAGCAGGGCCGGCTGGATGGCCACGCCGGCCGCGCGCAACAGATCGAGCTCGTGGGCAGGGGCCGCCACCCGGTCCAGCCCGACGATGGCCGCGGTCCGCAGGCCGATCCGGGCCGTCGTCAGGGCGCCATAGCTGACACCGCCGCCGAGACGCCACCCGCGCGGGTCATCGGCGGCCACGTCCCGCGACGCCGAGCCGACATGCACCACGTCGACGATCGTCCGGACCATCAGACCTCCCGTCGTATACTGCCGGACCCAAAGCAGAGGTTGCGACGCCGTGTTCTTCTACGAACTCCGCGAGGGCGACGACGAGGTGTTCTCGCAGTTGCTCGTGGTCAGCGATTCGGAGTGGGAACCCCAGGAGTTCTTCGACCTGGTCCAGCGCATCCGCCACGACGTCCAGAACCAGTACGTCGAGGACACGCTCATCGAGGCGATCGCCGTCGTCCTCGAGCGTGACCACGGATTCGTCTTCGCCGAGAACCAGTTGACCGCGTCGGTCAACGTGTCCACGCAGGACGCCGACAACTTCCTGGACGAGCTCGAAGGCGACGATGCGGACGACGACGACGAGCGCGACGACGATGAGCCCCGGGGCGACTACCGCTCGATCCTGGCCGATCTCGATCTCGGCAGCGGGAACCGGCCGAACTGATCAGCGGCTGAACAGGATCTCGATCACGTCGCCGTCCTTGACCTGGTAGCTCTTGCCCTCCGAGCGCAACCGTCCCGCCTTTCGGGCCTCGGCCATCGAACCCAACTGGAGCAGGTCCTCGTAGGGGACCGTCTCCGCGCGGATGAACCCCCTGGCCAGGTCGGTGTGGATCGTCGCTGCGGCATCGACCGCGGTCGAGCCGGCGGGGATCGGCCAGGCGCGGACCTCGTCGGGCCCGGCGGTGAGGAACGAGATCAGACCGAGCAGCCGGTACGACAGCGTGATGACGCGGTCCAGGCTGGAGCCCGCGATGCCGAGCTCCTCCATGAACACTGCCGCCTCGTCGGGCTCGAGCTCGCCGAGCTCCATCTCGATCCGCGCCGACAGCGCGTCGACCAGCGCGTGCTCGTGGCGGTACCCGTCGGCCACGGCAGTCACGAGCTCGGGCTCACGGGCGACATCGCTCTCGCCGACGTTGAGCAGGACGAGCACCGGCTTCTCGGTCAGGAAGCGGAAGCCGCGGATCGCCTTGGCGTCATCCTCGTCCAGCCCGAGATCGCGGATGGGCGTGCCTGCCTCCAGCCCGGCGTGGATGCGTCGAACGACGACCTCTTCGCGCTCGGCCGCCTCGCGCTCGGCCTGGGTCCCGTGCCGGCCGCTGGTCTTGAGTCGCTCGAGCCGGCGCTCGGCCATCGCCAGATCGGCCAGGGTGAACTCGAGGTCGAGCGCCTCGAGGTCGCGCGCCGGGTCGACACTTCCGGCGGGGTGCGGGTGGGCCGGGTCCTCGAAGGCGCGCACGACGTGCAGCAGCGCGTCCGAGTCGCGCAGGCGGGCGAGGTGGTCGGCCGGCAGCTCTTCCGTGCCGACGCGACCCTCGCTCGAAGCCGGCGGCGCGGGAAGGTCGACATAGGTGACGTCGGCCTGGACGATCTTCCTGGGCTTGAAGATCTCGGCCAGGCGGTCGAGCCGTTCGTCGGGGACCTTGACGACGCCGACGTTCAGGGTGACGCCGCCGTAGCCGCCGGTCTCGGCATGGCCCCTGGTCAGCGTGTTGAAGACGGTGGTCTTGCCGCTCCCGGCGAGGCCCACGATGGCGATCTGCATGGGCCCGATCGTAGCGGCCCCCGGGCGTCGGCGCCTTGGGGCCGAACCGCCGTCAGTAGCCGGCGGCCGGGTCGACCGGGTTGAGCAGCGGCTCCCCCGCCGCGAACCGGCGCAGGTTGTCGCAGAACAGCTCCACACTGCGGTCGAGGACGCGGCCGCTCGACCACGCGGTGTGGGGGGTGACGATGACGTTCGGCAGGTCGTAGAACGACGACATCGCAGAGAGGGGCTCGTCCCTGAACGTGTCGAGCACGGCGCCGCCGAGCGGGCCGTCGCGCAGCGCCCGGAGCAGGGCGCGTTCGTCGATGAGGCGGCCGCGCGCGACGTTGATCAGCCACGCCCCGGGCTTGACCAGGGCCAGCGTCCGGTCGTCGATCATGTCCTCGGTCTCGGGCGTCAGCGGTGCGGCGAGGACGATGAAATCCGACTCGCCGAGCAGCTCGGGGAGTGTCTCGGGCCCGCCCACCCGGTCCAGCATCAATTCGCCGAACGTGCGCTCGTCGCTCGGTCCCACCCCCGCCCCGAGATCGCGCTCGCCGTCCGGCCGCCGGCGGATCGCCACGACGCGACAACCGAAGGCCGTCGCCAGTGCGCCGACGGCCCGGCCGATCGAGCCGAGACCGACGATGCCGACGGTGACGTCGCGCAACTCCGCGCCCTCGAGCGGCTGCCACGTCCGTTCGCGCTGCAGTTCGAGCAGCTGTGGCAGTCGACGGCTGACCGCCAGGATCATCATCAGCACGTATTCGGCGATCGGCCGGCTGAACACGCCGCGGGCATTGGTCACGACCAGCCCCCGCTCGAGTGCCGCCGGCGTGAGCGCCCGCTCGACGCCCGATGTCGCCGAGTGGACCCAGGCGAGGCGCGGCGCGCGGGCGAGGATGCGGTCGAAGGCGTCCGAGCTCAGCCAGCCGCGGAGCATGACCTCGACGTCGTCGAGCGGGCCGTCGGCCAGGCCCTCGACCGACACCGTCACGATGCGCGATCCCGGCGCCGCGGCACGGATCCTCTCGAGGTCGCGCGATCGATAGCGGGCCGACAGGATCGGACTCAGCGCGACCGCGCTGGGCGCGCCGCCGGGACCGGAGCCCGGGCCGGCCGTGGTCACCCGCCGACCTCGCCGGCGTCGCCCCCAGCGGCCGGGACTGGCCCGTCCAGCACGCGGGCGATCCAGCGCTGCGGTTCCTCGATCTCGCCGTCGCGCGGCAGGGTCTCGGGCCCATCCCACAGCCGCCGCAGGGCCGGCTTGCCACGGGCGTCGGCGATGGCCCGCACGAAGATCTCGCCCTTCTTGTACTGCTCCATCTTGAGATCCATGCCGGTCAGCCGCAGCATCGCGCGTTCGAACGGCGTCCGGCGCGTTCGGCGCTCGTGGAACCGGGCGCTGATCCGTTCGACGTCCGGGACGAGCTCCGCGCCGACCTCGTCCATGACGTAGTCGGAGAAGCCCTCGAGCAGGCTCATCACGGCCTGCGTCTCGCGGAACAGGCGGCGTTGCTCATCGCCCATCAGCCGCTCCATCCAGTGTCCGCCGTCGCCCTCCCCGCGCAGCGCACGCCCAAGACCCCGCAGCGCCTCGCGGCCCATGCCCTGCACGTCGCTGCCGAACAGGCTCATCTGGCGCTCGAGCCGACCGGCGAGGTACGGGCGCAGCCACGGATGGGCCTCGAATTCGAACGCGTGGGTCGTCTCGTGGAGGGCGATCCAGGTGCGGAACGGCCCGACCGGGACGTTGAGCGAGGCGGCCGTCGCCCGGATGTTCTCCTCGACGAACAGCAGCCGCCCCGGGACCGCCTCGGCCGACAGCAACGCGATGTCGTACTGGCCCAGGACCCGCTGGCCCATGAACCCGAGGAGCATGCCCAGCTGACGGGTGGTGATCCAGCGGTTGGCCAGCGCCATGGCCGCCTTGGTGATGCCCCCGCCGATCGGGATGACCTGGTCGAGCAGGTCCGCTTCGAGCTTGCCGATCAACGATGCGAAGGCCGTCGTGTTGGCGCGCACCCAGCCGGCCCGGTCGACCACCGCCGAACGCTCGACGACCCCCGGCAGCTCCGTCCCGAGGGCGGCCGACAGCGCCGGCACGATCCGCGCCATCGCCGCCGCATAGTCGGGTTCGACCGCGCGCAGGTCGTCGGCGTGGAGCGCCCCCGGGGCATGGACCAGGCGATCGACCGCGAGGCGCTCGACCGACGGCCAGTCAACCAGGCCCTGCCGGGCGGTCCGCTCCATGCGCCGCCCGACGACGGTGGCCGCGGCGCCGAGCGCCGAACCGATGAGGATGCCGGCCTGCCATGCCCGATCGTCGCGCCACGAGCGGTCCCGCGTCGGCCGGTTCATCGCGCCAGCGATCCCAGGTCGACGGCCGCGACATCGGGGAAGGCCGACCCGAACAATCGACCCGCCAGGTCGGCGAACCGCGCCGCGTCGCCGGTCGTGAGCTGGACATGGGTCGGTGCCGCGGCCGCGCCATCGGTCGGTCGATCGTGGCCGGCCCGGCCCGGGTCGGCGGCCGTGCCGCGGGTCGTGCCCGGCGCCTCCAGGCCGTTGACGCTGAGCAGCTCGGCCAGGGCCGACGCCGTCGCAGTCGCCGAGTCGACGATCGCCACCCGGTCGCCGGCCAGGCGGGCGATGAGCGGCCGCAGCAGCGGGTAGTGGGTGCAGCCGAGCAGCAGCGTGTCGATGGTGGCGCCCGGCGGACGCGGGAAGATCGACTCGCCGTCCGCGTCGCGCTCGCCGAGCAGGGCTGCGAGCGCGCCCGCGACCGTGCTCTCGGCCGGCTCGCCGGTCAGCTCGCCTGCCTCGACCAGCGGCACGAGCGCCGGCGTCGCGTGCTCGTACACCTCGACGGCCGGGTTCTCGTCCTTGATCGCCGCGAAATAGGCATGCGAGCGGATCGTGGCCGGCGTGGCGATGACCCCCACCCGTCGGTTACGGGTCGCCAGCGCCGCCGCCGAGGCACCGGGTCGGATGACCCCCAGGACCGGCAGGTCGTAGCGACGGCGGAACGACTCGAGGCCGACGGCCGTCGACGTGTTGCAGGCCACGACGAGAGCCTTGACGTCCCGCTCCACGAGCGCATCGAGCGACTGGGTGGAGAAGGCGAGCACCTCCTCGTCGCTGCGCACGCCGTACGGGGCACGGGCGTTGTCGCCGAGGTAGATCGTCGACTCGTGCGGGGCTCGGCGCAGGACCTCGCGCAGGACCGTCAGCCCGCCCACCCCCGAGTCGAAGAAGCCGACGGGTCGCGGGTCGGACACGCGCGCCCCTACGATCGCCCGGCGCCGACCGGCACGCGCGCCGCACCCAGCAGCTCGGCGGCGACGCGCGCGATGTCGCGGCTCACCGGCGCATCGGGGTTGGCGAGCACGAACGGGACGCCCTCGTTGTTCGAGCGCACGACGAGCGGGCCGTCCGATACGACCTGGTGTTCCGGCACGCGCCCGAGGGCACGCTGGAGGGCGTCGGGATCGATGCCGCCGGGGCTGTCCGAGCGATTGACGAGGTAGCGGACCTTGGCCGCCGGATAGCCGATCGAGCGGAACGTGTCGGCCATGGCGATCGTGTTGTGGATGGTCGTCGAGTCGTAGGTGACGATCTCGATGATCGTGTCGCTGGCATCCATGAAGCCGAGGTTGATGTCGTTGATGTTGCTCGACATGTCGATGACGATCGAGTCATACACGCGGCGCAGCAGCGACAGGATCTTGTCGATGTCGCGCGGGGTGATCATCTCGGCCATCTCGATGCGCGGGGGGGCGAGCAGGATGTCGATGCCTGACGGGTCGCGCCACAGGACATCGGACAGGTCCGATTCGGCGATCCGGTCGGTCGGCAGGTCGAGGATGGACGGGGCGTCGTTGGGCACCTTGAGCAGCGCTCGCAGGTCGCCGAACTGGACGCTGCCGTCGATGAGCACGGTCCGCTGCTCGAGCTGGGCGAGGGCGACCGCCAGGTTGAACGCGATGGTCGTCTTGCCGACGCCGCCCTTGGGCGCGAAGACCGAGGTGATGCGGGTCACGCCGACGGCCGAGGTCGCCGCGAACGCCTTGCGCACGCTCGAGATCTTGTTCATCAGCTCGAAGCCGGAGAACGGCATGGCGAGGACCGCGTGGACGCCGGCTGCGGGATCGACTTCGATCGGGTTCTGCGGCACCGTCAGCACGATGACCGGGACATGGAGGCCGGCAGCCGCGATCTGCTCGACGAGCTTCGGTCCCTTGATGCGGCCCTGGAGCAGCGCGTCGACGAGCACGACGTCCGGCCGCAGCTGACCGATCTGCTCGACGGCGCGGCTGCCGTCCGTCAGGACGTCGAGCAGCTTGACCGTCTGTTGGGTGTTCAGCAGGCCCCGGATGTATTGGGCGACCTGCGGGACATCCTCAACGATCAGGAGGCGCGTCTGGTCGCTGCTCGAACTGCTCGACATGGGTCTCGACGATACCACGCGACCCCTGCCCCGATGGCTAGCGCCGGATGGCGATGACGACGGCGCGTTCGGCGCCGGGACCGAGCGGCTGGAGGTCGTAGCCGCCAGCGACGAGCTCGACCTCGAGGCCGGCGTCCTCGGCGAAGCCGGCCAGCTCATCGGCTGACACGAGTCGGAGTCGATCGTGGCGGACCCAGCGACGGACCGCCTCGCCCTGGGCGGACTCCTCGTAGATGGCCGTCAGGTTGACCGTGTTGGTCGCGGCATCGTGGATGGCCGATCCGGCCTTGGTCACCACGACGCCACGGTCGGCGTCGGTCCGTGGCCACTCCAGGATGACCCGTCCGTCGAAGCGGGCGAGATCGTCGGCGTCGGGCAGCCAGGCATCGACCACCGCCAGGCCGCCCGGGCCGAGGTGCGCGGCGAGCGTCTGGAAAGCGGCGCGTTGCGCATCGCGCGTCGGCAGCAGCATGATCGAGTTGAGGGCCAGGAATGCGAGGGCGTAGCGGCCCGCGTCGGGCAGGCGCACATCGAGCAGGTCGGCCTCGATCCAGCCGATCGCGTCGGCGCGCAGGCCCGCGGCTCGCGCCCGCTCGCCACCGCGCGCCAGCATCGCCGGGTCGATGTCGACCGCCGTCAGCGGGTGACCGGCGGACGCCAGCGGGACGGCCAGCCGACCGGTGCCCGCGGCGAGCTCGAGCACCCGACCAGCGGCCCGGTCGGCGAGCGCCAGATACAGGTCGAGGTCGCCCGGGTCGGACTCGAGGTCGAGGTCGTACAGCCGCGCCAGGGCCGCGGCGGTCGCGGGATCCGGCCGATCGAGCATCAGGAGGCGGTCGGCTCCCAGCGCACGCGCTTGCCGTCGCGGCGCCGGACGGCCAGAGCGCTGATCGCCTCGAGCACGGCCCGGTTGGCGGCCATCGCGGTCGTCTCCGCGTGGTCGTACGGCGGCGACACCTCGACCACGTCCATCCCGGCGAGGTCGACCGCGGCGACGATCTGGCGGATGGCGCGCAGGACCTCGCGGGTGAGCATGCCGCCGGGTTCGGGCGTACCCGTCCCGGGGGCCAGGCCCGGATCGATGACGTCGATGTCGAGGCTCAGGTAGATGTGATCGGGACCGTCGAGCGCCTCGTCGATCGCCTGGGCGATGACCGCCTCGGCACCGCGTTCCTCGATCTCGCGCATGAAGTGGTAGCGCAGGCCCTGCGCCTGCATCCACTTGAAGGTCTCGACCGGCGGCCAGTAGCCGCGCAGCCCCACCTGGACGAAGTTCCTGCCGGCGACCGCACCGGACTCGATGAGTCGACGCATCGGCGTGCCGTGACCGGCGAGCACGCCCCAGTCGTCATTGGCGGTATCGGCATGGGCATCGAAGTGAACGATCCCGATGCTGCCCGGTCGACGCACCTCGGCGACCGCGGTGGCCGACGGCCAGGTGATGGAATGGTCGCCCCCGAGCACGATCGGGATGGCACCGGTCTCGGCGACCTCGCGGACCTTGCGGTAGATGAGCGCGTGCGCACGCTCGGTCCAGGCCGGCACGATGTTGGCGTCCCCAGCGTCGACGACCTGGAGCACCTCGAACGGCTCCACGTCCAGCTGGAGCGAGTTGACCGAACCCGACGTGTACTGCGCCGCGCGGATGGCGCGCGGGCCGAAACGGGCGCCCGAGCGGTGGCTGACCGCGTCGTCGAACGGGGCCCCGACGATCGCCACATCGACGGCCCGGGCACGCAGCTCGTCCGGGTCGGTCACCCACGGCAGCTTCATGAAGCTGAGCGGCCCGACGTACGTCGGCAGGTCGAAGTCGCTGTACGTCTCGAACTCGCGATCCCAGCCGTTGAGATGGGCGAACTCGGGGTCGTGGGGGCGCTCGGCCACGGGAACCTCCGGAGACGGCTCGGCCGGGCGTCGGGCCGAGGAACGGGTCCGTCTCGATCGGGCGCCGCCGGTTCGCGGTCCGTCGTCCAGCGGGGCGCGCCGTGGCCGATGGTAGCACCCGGTCGCGGAGCGACCAACGGGGGCGCCGCATCGGTCAGCTGCCGGCGCGGAACTCCGCCCAGGCCGCGGCGACGAGCGCCGGGTCGAGATACAGGTCGAGTGCGGTCTGGGCGACGAGCGTCGCGGCCAGCAGGGTGGTCTCGTCGGCACGCGGGGTCGCCGCCGCATCGCGGAAGGCGACCGAGTGCCCGGCCACGCCCTCGTCGCAGATGGCGAGCTCAGGGTGGATGGTCGGGCACAGCCAGCTGACGTTGCCCATGTCGGTGCTGCCGGCGTTGGGGTCGTCGCCCATGTCGACGATGCCGTACGGGGCCATGTTGGCGCGGAACCGCTCGGCAAGGACGGCGTTGTTGCGCATCGTCGTCGCCAGGCCGGAGTACGTGATGGCGACGGATGTCCCGGTCGCGGCAGCCGCGGCCTCGGCCATCGCCGTGAACCGGGTGCGCATCTCGTCGTACGCCGCCTGATCCGTCGCCCGCAGCATGAACCAGGCCGAAGTCCGCTCAGGGATGATGTTGGCGGCCGTGCCGCCGTCGCGGATGATCCCGTGGACCCGTGCCGACGGATGGAGCTGCTGGCGCCACAGCCCGACCGAGGTGAACAGCAGGATCAGCGCATCGAGGGCATTGCGGCCACGCCACGGATCCGACGACGCATGTGCCTGCAGGCCGCTGAACACCACATCGACATCCTCCGACGCGAGCGGGTGGCTCTCGACGTGGCTCCGATCGCACGGGTGATAGAGGAGCGCCGCATCGATCCCGGCGAACAGGCCGTCATCGATCATCACCTGCTTGCCACTCCCCCGCTCCTCGGCCGGCGTGCCGAGGAACACGATCTCGCCGGGCAGCTCGTCGGCGACGGCCGCGAGCCCGATCGCGGCCCCGACGCCCGATGCCGCCATCGTGTTGTGGCCGCAGCCATGCCCGAGACCGGGCAGGGCGTCGTATTCGGCGAGGATCCCGATCCGGGGCGTCTGCCCGCCCCGGCCACCGCGACGGGTGGCCCGGATCGCCGTGGCGAGGCTGCCCGCGGGATGCTCGACCTCGAAGCCGTGGCCGCGCAGGGCGGCGGCGACCCAGGTCGCCGCCTGGGTCTCCTCGAATGCCGGTTCCGGGTTCGCATGGATCCGGTGTGACAGCCCGACGATCTCGTCGCGCGCATCGTCGATTGCCGCCGCGACGCGGGCCTTGACGTCGGCGTGTGGCTCGGCGGGGCGGACGAGACGAGCGGACACGGAACCTCCTGGGGGTCACGGCGCCTTCACTGCGTCGCGATGAGTCGCCGATGGGGTCGCCGATGGGATGGTAGCGGCAACCGCCGCGCGTCAGCGCTCCGCCGACAACGTCGCCTCCGCGACCGCGGCCAAGGCGAGGATGAACAGGGCGATCGGCAGTTCGAGCGCGCCCTGCAGCCGCAGGACGATGAAGATGGCGACGATCAGGCCGATCCATCCGCCGCGCCTGGCCGCCCGGGTCCAGTCCCCGCGGTACGCGATGCGACGGTGCCGGCCGAACACCACGAGCCAGGCGATCGGCGCGGTGGTCAGGCCCACCGCGAGACCGATGAGCGCGGCCCCGAGGAACCCGGCCACGGGATCGGCCACCGGATCGCGGGTCGTGACGACCAGTGCGACCAGCAGCCAGACCACGGCAGCCGCGCCGAAGATGGCGAGATTGGCGAGTCGGTCGCGGGCCTCCATCACCGCCCGAGTCTAGTGGCCGGCCGCGTCCGGTCGCGCGCGGACTACCGGACGCCGGCCGCGCTCGACGGGCAGATCTCGCGAAACGGGCACCAGCTGCAGGCCATCGCATCCGGCGTCGCCGGATAGGCGCGGGCCCGGATGCCGGCGGCCGCCTGGGCGATCCGGCCGCGCGCCCGCGCCAGCCGCTTGGGGTCCACGTCGACCTTGCCAACGAGGCCCGAATCGAGGAAGTGCAGGGCCACCTGGTCGGGCAATCGTCCGGTGAGCGCCTCGTAGCCCATGGCGTAGATCTGGAGTTGCAGCGATTCCCGCGCCCGCTGGCGGGCCTTGGCCGGGTCGCGCACGTCCGACGACTTGTAGTCGGTGATGGTCACGCGTTCACGACCCATGATCCCGAGCGTCGGGGTGACGAGGTCCGCGGACGGATCGTCCACGCCCGCCTCGTCGCGGTCCGGGCGATCCACGTCGTCGGCGACCGGTTCGATGTCGACCCGGTCCCAACGGCCGCGAACCCGGTCGCCGCCGAGGTTGAAGCTGAACTCGCGCTCGACGTACGTCGGGATGACGGCACCCGGCAGGAGCTGGTCCTCACGGAACCGACGCAGCGCGCCCTGTGCCGCCGCGAGGCGTGCTTCCTCGTGCTCGCGGCTGACGAATCCCTCGTTCGACCACGCCAGGTCGAGCGCCTCGTCAAGCTCGGCCTCGGACATGACGTGGCCCTTGGCGTGCCGGGCGTGGAACAGCTGGACGACCTTGTGGAGGGCCGACCCGTAGACCAGCGCGTGATGGGGCGCGGTCGGCACGCGCAATACGTGGGCGTACTGGTACTTGCGCGGACAGGTGAGGTACGCATCGATCTGACCGAAGCTCAGCGACAGCGGCTCCTCGATCGGACCGCGCACCGCCTCCACCGGCGCATCGATCCCGGCGAAGGTCGCCAGGCGTTCCTCCGCCGACGACGAGACGACACCAGAACGGGCCGTGCCGGCCGAGGCCGGTAGATCGAGTGCCTCGAGGACGAACGGCGATACCTTGCGCGCTCGCGCGCCACCGTAGTCCGCGGCGTGCGACAGGATCAGCTCGTCGCGCGCCCGTGTCATCGCGACGTAGCACAGGCGTCGTTCCTCCGCGAGCGATCGCTCCGGGGTCGGGGCGGCACCGCGACCAAGACCGGCCGGCAGCGCAAGCGCCTCGCCGCGGCCGTTGCCCGGGAACCGCCCCGCCACCAGCCCGGGCAGGTAGACGACCGGGAACTCAAGGCCCTTGGCCTTGTGCACGGTCAGGACCGCGACGGCGTCGGCATCCGGGTCGAGGTCGGCCGTGGCCGGATCGTCGCCGGCGTCGAGCAGGGTCTGCAGATGACGGGCCACGAACATCGCTCGATCGTCGGCCAGGAGCGCCGACTGGGCGCGGATGATGTCGAAGAACCGGGCGACATTGCCGAGGCCCTCCTCGGCGGCCGTCGTCCGGGTCGCGGCGAGGCGGGCGAGGGTCCCGCTGTCGCGCAGGAACGCGTAGAGGACCTCGCCGGCAGGGCGCTCGTGCGCCATCGCCGTGAACCGGGCCATGTCCGTGACCAGTCGATGGACACCCTCACGGGTCCGCGCCGAAACGCGCAGGATCCCGGGCTGGCGGTCGAGTTCATCGAGCGTGGCCATGACCGAGCGGTTCCGGCGCCGCGCGGTGTTGACGATGGTCGTCAGGTCCTCGCCGCCGAGGCCGTACACGTCCGAGGCGGCGAGCGCGTACAGGTCGACGCTCGAGTCCGGATCGGCCACCGCGCGCAGGAAGGCCATCAGCAGGCGTACCTCCGCCCGAGCGTACAGCCCGGACGAGCCCGAAAACCGCCACGGCACGCCGGCGAGGTTGAGCGCCCGCAACACGGGGTCGGCATGGCCGTTGGCGCGCACGAGAACGGCGTGGTCGCGGGGCGCGGCGCCACTCCCGATCCGCTGCGCGATATCGGCGGCGATCCAGTCCGCCTCTTCCGAAGCGGTGGCGAACGCCTCGAGCCGGACCGGCGCCGGAACCGGGTCGCGGCGCTCGGCCCGAAGGCGCTTCGAGATGCCGGTGCGGACCTCGAGGCGGTCTGGGTCGTTGAAGCGGACCAGCCGGTGGGAGGCTTCCAGGATCGGTGCCAGTGATCGGTAGTTCCGTCGCAGGACCACGGTCCGGGCGCCCGGGTACCGCGCCTCGAAGTCGAGGATGTTGTCGACCGCGGCGCCGCGGAAGGCGTAGATGGCCTGGTCGTCGTCGCCGACCACGGTGACGTTGCGATGCGGTTCCGACAGCAGGGTCACGAGCTCGGCCTGCGCCCGATTCGTATCCTGGAACTCGTCGACGAGGACGTAGCGAAACCTCCCGGCGACCGCGGCCCGCGCCGAGGCCGACTCGCGGACGAGCCGGAGCGCAAGCGCGACCTGGTCGCCAAAGTCGATGAACCCTCGTTCGGCCAGCAGCTCCTGGTAGCGGGCGTAGGCGCGGGCGAGCTCACCCTGCCGGCGCGCCTCTTCTGCGAGCGCCGGCCCGTCGTCGCCGGTCGCCGCGGCGAGCGCCGCCGCCTCCTCCTCGACGTGGGAGGCATGGGCCGCATAGCTGGCCGGCGTGATGTCCTCGTCCTTGCACCGGCTGAACAGCGTTGCCAGCGCCGCCAGGAAGCGGGTCGGATCGCCGAGTGGCCGGTACTCGTCGAGGTCGAACGCGTAGAGATGTTCGCGCAGGAAGATCACGACCTCGGCGCGCGACAGCACGCGCACGTCCGGAGGCAACCCGAGTTCCAGCGCGAACTCGCGGATGATCCGGTCGCCGAAGGCATGGAACGTCGAGATGGCGGTGTCCGTGTAGCCATAGGGGACGAGCTGATCGACCCGAACCGCCATCTCGTCGGCTGCCTTGTCCGTGAAGGTGAGCGCCAGGATCTCCGACGGACGGGCGCGCCGGGAGGCGATCAGCCAGGCGATGCGCCTGGTGATGACCTGGGTCTTGCCCGTGCCGGCCCCGGCCACCACGAGGAGCGGCCCGTCGCCATGCGTCACGGCGCGGAGCTGGTCCGGGTTGAGGCCCCCCAGCAGCTGGTCCATCCCGCCGGGGACGGGTGGGCTGGACAGCGCCGGATCCATCACCGGCACGAGGTCGTGCCAGGCCGGGATCTGCTCGAGGGGGGTCGGCCCGCGCCGCCGCGCGCGCACCACCGGGCGGGTCACTGCAGGCGGTCGGATCGGTCGGGATGGGTCGGCGATGGGGGCCATGCGCGCACCATCGTCGACACCTGTGACAGCTAGCCTGTCAGGCCGTGGCCTGCTGCACGGCGGCTGCTTCCTCCTCCGACAGGGCCCCGTCGGATCGACCGCCCGTGATCGACTTGGCGTACACCCGCGTGCCCGACCGGGCATGCAGGCTCGACAGGACCCAGCCGTTGCCGTCCGCATCGAGCAGCGCCAGGGCGAAGCTCTGGTTGCCGCCGGTGTCCTCGAACGGGTTGAAGCGGACGAGCCCGACACGTTGGAACGAGCGCGGCACGGTGGCCTCGAGCGTCGCCGTCCGACCGGCCAGGCGTTCGACCTCGCGACCGAGCAGATAGACCTTGTCGAGGTGGGCGCCGAGCACCCCCTCGAGGTCACCGCCCTCCTCGCCGCGAGTCAGCGCGCGCAGCCGCGCATCGACCCGGCCGACCCGTCGGCCGAGCA
Source organism: Candidatus Limnocylindrales bacterium (assembly GCA_035692005.1). Classification (GTDB taxonomy): domain Bacteria; phylum Chloroflexota; class Limnocylindria; order Limnocylindrales; family CSP1-4; genus SPCO01. The sequence goes on from DASSII010000096.1 coordinate 49,523, forward strand.
CGACCGCGACCACCAGCAGCAGCGCGATGGCCACGACGATGGCGACGACGATGGCACCGAGATAGGGAGCGACGAGCGCGTTGAGGTCGATGGGGGCTCCTCCGGATGGGTCGCCGCGAGTCTAGCAGCCGGCTCTCACCGCCCACCCATCGACGGCGCTCGAACCGAGCGTGGTGCTATCCTCTGCCGCTGGCGGCCGCGCCCGGCGGTGCGCGTCCGGTCTGCCGGAACCCGTCCACACGGAGACCCCCGAGCCCATGGCCAAGCGAACTCGCGGTACGACTTCCCGACCCGGTCAGCGGGCCCGGCTCGAGCGCGCGTCCGCGGCGCGACGGGCGGCACCCGATCTCGTCGTGGCGCCGCGACCCTCGACGCTGACCGACGAGGAGGAGCGCCGCGCCGCCGAGCTCGAGGCCGAGATCGTGGCCGCCGAACGCGCCGCCGCGCCGGCGCCCGCCCGTGGTCGTGAGCGGCCACGAGCCGACGCCGAGGCCCGCGTTCGACCGGGCACCCTCGCCACCCGCGCCGCCGCCGAGTACGCCTACGTGAGCCGCGATGTCCGCCGGATCGTGCTCATCGGCGGATCGCTCATCGCTCTGCTGCTGTTGCTGTGGGTCGTGCAGCAGGTGACCGGCTTCGGCCCGCTCTGACATCGTGAAGACGGCGGAGTTGCTGGAGGCCTGGCGCGAGGCGACCCGCGCCGCCGAACTGGCACGCCGGCTGGCAAGAGCCGCCGCCGACGCGGCCGATCAAGCCGACGAGCGAGCGGCGTCGTCTGCCGAGCTCGCGGCGCTCGCCGAACGCGCCGCCGAGGCGTCGAGCGAAGCGGCCCGCACCGCGCGCGCTGTCGCCACCGATGCCGCAGTCAAGGCGCGGACGGCGCGCGAGGATGGTGTCACCACGGACGCGACCGTCGTGACGACGAGCGACGACGAGACGGTCGCGCGCGACGCCTACCACCGTCGCGTGGACGAGGCAGCGAAGCGCGCCCGGGGAACGCGATCCGCCCCCGACGATGTCTCGGGCACGGCTGGGAGCGCTGAACGCCCCTAGACTGGCCCGATGCCAAGCCGACCGAATCGGGGGGCGAAGCCCGAGCCGCTGTTCCAGCCGCCGCCCGGCGCGCAACCACTCGCAGCTCGGATGCGCCCGCGCTCGCTGGATGAGTTCGTCGGGCAGGATCACCTGGTCGGTGAGCGCGGCCCGCTCCGGCGGGCGCTGTCTCGCGGACATCTCGCCTCGATCATCCTGTGGGGTCCGCCGGGCACCGGCAAGACGACGCTCGCCCGACTGCTGGCCGACGCGATCGGAGCGGAGATGATCGCCCTGTCCGCCGTGTCGTCAGGGGTGGCCGAGGTCCGCGGCGCGATCGCCCAGGCGCAGGAGCGGTTGACCCTGAACGGTCAGCGCACCGTCCTGTTCATCGACGAGATCCACCGCTTCAACAAGGCCCAGCAGGACGCCCTCCTCCCCTACGTCGAGGACGGCACCATCACGTTGACCGGGACGACGACCGAGAATCCGTACTTCGAGGTCAATGCCGCCCTGCTGTCGCGCATGCGCGTCTGGCGCCTCGAGCCGCTCAGCGACGAGGACGTCGCCACGGTCGTTCGGCGCGCGCTGGAGGACCACGAGCGCGGTCTCGCCGGTACCGATGGTGGCGTCGTGCTGGCGCCCGACGCGTTCGACCACCTCGTCGGTCTCGCCGGGGGCGACGCCCGCGCCGCGCTCAACGTGCTCGAGGGTGCGACCGCGCTGGCCGAGGCCGAGGGTGTCCGCGATGCGGGCGGTGCCCTGACCCCCCGGCTGGAGGACATCGAGGCGGCCGCGCAGCAGCGGGTCCTCGCCTACGACCGCGCCGGCGACGGCCATTACGACACGGCGTCGGCGTTCATCAAGAGCCTGCGCGGCAACGACCCCGACGCCGCCCTGTACTGGCTCGCCGCCATGATCGCCGCCGGGGAGGACCCGCGGTTCATCGCCCGGCGACTGATCATCAGCGCATCGGAGGACGTCGGCAACGCCGATCCGCGGGCCCTCCAGGTCGCGGTGGCGGCTGCCCAGGCGCTCGACCACATCGGGCTGCCGGAGGCGCAATACGCGCTGGCGCAGGCCACGACCTATCTCGCCACCGCACCGAAATCGAACCGCAGCGGGTCGGCCTTCTTCGCCGCGGCTGCCGACGTGGAATCGCGCGGCTCCCTGCCGGTGCCGCTCCACCTCCGCAACGCCGCCCATCGCGGCATGAAGCAGCACGGGATCGGCGTCGGATATCGCTACCCGCACGATTTCGCCGATGCCGACGTGGACCAGCAGTACCTGCCCGATGCCCTGGCCGATCGTCGCTACTACCTGCCGACCGATCATGGCTACGAGGCGACGATCGAGCAGCGGATGAGCGCCCGGGCGGGCGCCCGCGAATCGGACCGTGCGGCCGGTCGCCCGCGCCGGGACCCGAACCCCAAGCCGTCGATGTCCGGGTCGGGCGACCTGATGCGCACCCGCGAGACGAACCGCAAGAAGCTCGCCGAGACGGAGAAGGCAGACGCCGCGAGCCCGACGGCTCCGCGCGGTCCATCGAGCGATCACTAGCCGCCGCGCTCCCCGTCTCCAGGAGGAGTGCCTCGCGCCCGGATCCGGGCCGCGTCGCGCCCAGCCGTAGCGGCGCGTCACACTGGCCGCGGCGCGGCTATCGCCGCGCGCGAGGGAGGCCACTGTTGTCGCGATCGCCCGCCGCGCTCGTTCGCACGCTGATCGATCGGGTGTTCCCGCGCGGCGCGCTGATCCTGTCGGTCCTGAGCTTCGGCTACTTTGCGATGGGCATCGTGCGCAACCGGGTCTTCGCCAACACGTTCGGCGCCGGCCCCGAGCTCGACGCCTACAACGCGGCGTTCCGCATCCCGGAGATCGCCCTCGACGTGCTTGTCGCGGCCGGGCTCACGGCCCCGTTCGTGCCGATCTACAGCAGCCTGCGCCACGACGACGAGTCGGCCGCGAACGCCTTCGGGCGGACCGTGCTGACCGGGGCCGTGCTGGTGATGACGGTTGCCGCCGGCGCCATCTTCATCGCCGCCCCGTGGCTGGCGACGCAGGTCGGCGCCGGGTTCGACGCCCCGACCCGCGAGCTGTACGTGACCCTCGTCCGGATCAACTGCCTCGGCCAGGTCCTGTTCGCGGCATCGATCTGCCTGGGTGAAGTCCTGGTCGCCAACCGGAAGTTCCTGTTCTATGCCCTTGCCCCGATCCTGTACACGGGCGGCATCATCGCCGGCACCGTGCTCGGTGCCGAGCGCTACGGCGTCGTCGCGACCGCCTGGGGGGCCGTGGTCGGCGCGGCCGCGCACCTCGGCATCCGGGCCATCGGCACGCTGCGCACGTCCTTCCGCGTCCGTCCGCAGCTGCACATCCGGACGCCCGCCGTTCGCGAGTTCATCCGCCTGATGATCCCGCGGATGGTCAGCCACCCCATCGAGCCGGCGATCTTCACCTACTTCACGATCCTCGCCTCGACGATCGCGGTCGGCGGCGTCACGTCGATCAACTTCGCGCTGGACTACCAGGTGGTCCCGGTCAGCCTCATCGGGATCGCCTTCTCGCTGGCGGTCTTCCCGACGTTGTCGACCGCCTACGCCGACCGTGACGGCGCCACGTTCCGGGCGGTCCTCGGCCGCAACCTTGCGACGATCGGGCTGCTGACCACGCTCGCCGCGGCCGCCCTGTTCGTCGGCTCGGGCATCCTCGTCGAGGTGTTGCTCGGGGGCGGTGCGTTCGGTCCGGACGACGTGACGCGGACGGCGGCCATCGTCGGGGCGTTCGCCGTGTCGGTCCCGTTCGATGCCCTCGCCTATCCCCTCTCGCGCGGCCTGTACGCGACACACGACACGATCCGCCAGGTGATCGCCTCGTTCGCGGGATTCGGCACGGTGCTCGCCGTATCGAGCGCGCTCGCGCCCGGGGCGGGGCTCCTGGCGATCCCGCTGGGATACGCGGTCGGGATGGCGGTCAAGGATTCCCTCCTGGTCGCGTTCCTCGTGCCGCGCGTCCGAGCCATCGGTCGGAGCGACTGACCGTCAGCCCTTGTGGCGGACCGTCGGCGCGACGGTGATCCACAACCCGTCGCGGTCCGCATAGCGCCCTTCAGGCCGCTTCCAGGGCAGGAAGTTCTCCTCCATCTCGCGGGCCGTGGTGAACGTCCCGGGCGGGTTCGAGGCGCCCCAGATCGACGACACCATCGGGTACCACGGATCGAGGATGTAGGCGCCCTTCATCGTCGCGTTGCGGAACGTGGCCGGGTCCCGGTCGGCACGGTAGCCGGTCATCACCCAGGTATGGGCACCACGCCATGCCAGCAAGAGGACCGGGGAACGGGTCTTCTTGATGGCAACGGCCGCGTCGCGCAGCGCCCCGGTGCGCGTCTCGAAGGCACGGACTTCGTATCCGGGCGCACCGTAGGCGTCGAGCGCCAGGGCCATCGCCGCCGGACCCCATTCCCCGTTGTGGCTGTCGGAGTGGGCCTCCCATTCGTGGACCCGACCGGCGATCTCGCGCTGCGTCGCGACCGAGGTATCGGCCAGCCCGAGGATGGCCAGGACCATCTGCACGCCGGCTGGCGAGCACCAGTCCGTCCGGGCCTCCGTGGCGAACACCGCATCGGGATCCTTGACGATGTCCACGTCCACCGGGACGGGCCTGGGCTTCGGCGTCGGCGTTGGCGTCGGCGCCGGTGTCGGGCTCGGCGTGGCGTCGGGCGGCAGCGAGGCCGGCGTCGGCGTCGCCGACGGCGTCGGTGTCGCGGTCGGCTCGGGCGGTTCGGTGACGAGGACCGTGTCGAGCGTCGGCCGATCGGGCACCGGGCCGGCCATGAACCGCTCGACGCGGTTGACCAGCGCCAGCCACTTCTGGCCGGCACCGAACGTGTCCGTGGCGACGGCCAGCGCCCCGAGCGTGCCGCCCACCACGGCGACGACCAGCACCCCGACGATGAACCGTCGCAGGCGGCGGCGCGGACGTGGTGCGGGGCGATGCATCGGGGCTGACGGCTCCAGGCTGCGTGGGGTGCGTGTCTGATGACGCCCGACGGCGTCGCATTGCGACACGGCGGGCACGCACGACGGCCGCCGGGCGGGGCGGACGGGAAGCATACCCGCCTGGCCGACGCCGCCCGGGGCGAGGCTGTGGCACCATCGACCCGACCCAGCCGCAGCCCCCAGGAGCGCCGATCACGTGGACCGTTTCGAGCCCAACCTGCGCATCCCCGGACCGACCTCCCTGCCGCCCAGCGTCCGGACTGCGGGTGGGCGCCAGATGATCAACCATCGCGGTCCGGAGTTCGCGGCGATGCTCGGCCGGATCATCGAGGGGATGCAGCCGTTCTTCGGCACGAGCTCCGATATCGCGGTCATCTCGACCGCCGGGTCGGGCGGTCTGGAAGCGGCCATCGTCAACACCCTGTCGCCCGGTGACGCGGTGCTGGGCGTCAGCATCGGCTCGTTCGGCGACCGATTCGCCAAGATCGCCGGCATCTATGGCGCCGATGTCACGCGGCTCGACGCCGAGTGGGGATACGCCGCGGCACCCGACGAGATCCGCGAGCGGCTGCGGGCGATGCCCGACGTCAAGGCCGTGCTGCTGACCCACAACGAGACCTCGACGGGGGTCATGAACCCGATCGCCGAGCTCGCTGCCGCCGTCCGCGCCGAACGCCCGGAGGCGCTCATCCTGGTCGACAGCGTGTCGGCCCTGGGCGCGGTGCCGTTCGAGATGGACGCGTGGGGCGTCGACGTCGTCGTGACCGGTTCGCAGAAGGCCTGGATGGCGGCCCCCGGCCTGGCCATGCTCGCCGCCTCGCCGCGTGCCTGGGCCGCGATGGAGCGGGCCACGATGCCCCGCTTCTACCTCGATCTGCGCTCGCATCGGGAGGCCGCGGCCAGCGGCCAGACACCGTTCACCCCGGCCATCGCGGTCGTCTACCAGGTCGACGAGGGGCTGCGCCTCATGCAGGCGGAAGGCGCGGCCGCGATCTTCGCCCGACACCAGGCCTGCGCCGCGGCGGCCCGGGCCGGGCTCGTGGCCCTCGGCTTCGAGCTGTTCGCGGATCCGGCCCACTACTCGCGGACCGTCACCGCGGTGAACGTGCCGGACGGGCTGGACTGGAAGGCGTTCAACGGCGACCTCAAGGCACGCGGGCTCATCCTTGCCGGCGGCCAGGGCAAGCTGACTGGCCGGATCTTCCGCCTCGGCCACCTCGGGTCGGTCACGGTCGAGGAGATCCTCGGCGCGATCGGGACGCTCGAGGTCGTGTCCCGCGCGGCCGGTCGCGCCGTCGAGCCGGGAGCAGCCGTCGCGGCAGCACAGGCGGCCGCCAGCACGACGTACGAGGCCGTCAGCCCGATCAGCGCGACGCCCGCCGGCGCGCAGGCGTGAAGGTCCTCGTCGCCGAAGCCGTCGCCCGCGAGGGCATCGATCGACTGCGCGCCCGCCACGACGTCGACGAGCGGATCGGCTGCAGCCGCGAGGAGCTGGCCGCCCTGCTGCCCGACTACGACGCGCTCATCGTGCGCAGCCAGGTCCAGGTCGATGCCGAGCTCATCGCCGCCGGCACGCGGCTGGTGGTCATCGGCCGGGCGGGCGTCGGCGTCGACAACGTCGACCTCGAGGCGGCCACCCGAGCCGGGGTCACCGTCGTCAACGCCCCCACCGGCAACACGATCGCCGCGGCCGAGCACACCCTCGCCCTGCTGTATGGCGTCGCCCGCAGGACGGCCGCGGCCGACGCCTCGGTCCGCCGTGGCGAATGGCAGCGTGCCCAGTTCACCGGGCTCGAGCTGCGCGGCCGGACCCTGGGCATCGTCGGCCTGGGGAAGATCGGCCAGGCCATCGCCCTGCGGGCGCGGGCGATGGAGATGGTCGTCATCGGTGCCGATCCGTACGTCACGGCCGAGCAGGCTGCCAATCATGGTGTCGAGCTGGTCGACCTCGACGCGCTTCTGGAGCGGGCCGACGTCGTGTCGGTCCACGTGCCCCTCACCCGGGCCACGACCGGCATGATCGGACGGGCGGCCATCGCCCGGATGCGCCCGGGATCGATCGTGCTCAACGTCGCGCGGGGCGGGATCATCGACGAGGCGGCCGTCGCCGAGGCCCTCGCCTCCGGGCACCTCGCCGCCGCCGGGATCGACGTGTTCGACCACGAGCCACCCACCGATTCACCGTTGCTGACCGCTCCGAACACCCTGCTCACGCCGCATCTCGGGGCATCGACCGCCGAGGCCCAGGTGCTCGTGGCGGAGGAAGTCGCCGATCAGGTCCTCGACGTGCTCGACGGTCGGAGCGCGCGCTATGCCGTCAACGCGCCGCTGCTCACCCCGGAGACGGCCCGCGCGCTCGGCCCGTACCTGCCCCTCGCCGAGATCCTCGGCCAGTTCTTCGCCCAGTTCTCGCGCGGCGGCGTGCGTACGCTGACGCTCGAGATCGCCGGTGAGCTTGCCGGCCACGATGCCGCGCCGCTCACCGCCGCGGTCCTGCGCGGGCTGCTCGAGACGGTGACGACGGAGCGGGTCAACCTGGTCAACGCCGGCGCTCTGGCCAAGGCCCGCGGCATCACGCTGGTCGAACGCAAGACGTCCGACGCCGGCGCCTACGACGCGGCCCTCACCCTGTCGAGCGAGGGTCCCGTCGGCGGCCGCCTCACGGTCGGTGGCACGGTCGCCGCCGGCGAGCCCCGCATCACCCGCCTGGGAGCGTACCGCCTCGACATGGAACCGGCCCGGGTCATGCTCATCACCCATCACACCGACCAGCCCGGGATGGTCGGGCGGATCGGGGCGATGCTCGGCGAGGCCGACGTGAACATCAGCGCGATGCACCTCGCGCGGTCACGGCCACGTGAGGACGCCCTGATGATCCTCGCACTCGACGACGACGTGCCGGCCACGGTCGAGGAGGCGATCCGCGGGCTCGACGCGGTGCTCGAGCTGTGGACGATCCGCCTGGAGGGCGACGCGTGACGCCGCCGTCCGACGGGACCGACGGCCCGACGACGACCCCGGAACCGGCACGGCTCGTGCCCGACGGTCTCGATGCGAGCCTCGTGCTGGTGCGGCACGGCGAGTCCGAGTACATCGTCGAGGGTCGCTTCCAGGGCCAGGCGGAGACGCCGCTGTCGCCGACCGGCCTGCGGCAGGCGGCACTCGTCGCCGAGCGCCTGGCGAAGCCGCACGATCCTCCGGCCCTGCCGCTCGCCGACGGGCCGCTCCGCGAGATCGTCCACTCCCCGTTGCGCCGGACGACCCAGACCGCGGGGGCCATCGTCGAGCGGATGGCGGGCGCGCCCAGCGCGCGGCCGGAGCGCGGCTTGTTGGAGATCGGCCAGGGTGCCTGGGAGGGCCTGCATCGGGACGAGATCGCCGAACGGTACGGCGACGTGCTCGCCGCGTGGCGACGGACCCCCACCCGGGCATGGGCGCCGGGCGGCGAGTCGCTCGCCGTCGTCCAGGCACGGCTCCGGCCGGCCCTGGCCACGATCCTCGCCACGCTCGCCGAGGGCGGCGTGCCGGGCACGCTCGACCGCGACCAGGTGGCCGGCTACCGGACGCTGGCCGAGGCCCAGCCGTGGTCGATCGCCGTCGGCCATGACGGCGTGTTCAAGGTCGCGCTCCTGACCCTGTTCGACCTGCCGCTCGAGCGGTTCTGGATGTGGACGATGGATCTCGCGGCGATCACCGTCATCGAGTTCCGGGCCGGTCGCCCGGTATTGCGGGCGCACAACCTGACCGGCCATCTCGCCAGCCTGCTCGACGAGGCCGCCCTGGAGGCACAGGAACAGCGCACCCGGAGCGGGGCGCTGTAGCGGGTCGTCGCCGAGCGTGTCGCTGGATCGGCGGCTAGCGCCGCCGGCGGCGGCCGCGGCGCAGGGCGAGTCGCAGGAGGTTGACCCGCAGCCGCCGGTGGGCGTGGCGCAGGCTGGCGAGACGGTCCTCGGTCAGGACCCGTCCGCCGTACGAGACCTCGACCTTCGCCCGGGCGACGGTCTCCAGTTCGGGACGGACGCGCGGCAGGGCATCGGCGAGGGTCCCGGCGTACTCGTAGACCGTCTGGTTCGGACGCGGCCCGAATCCGAGGCGCGTCGCCAGCCGGGTGACCGATCCGTACGCGCCGTCGGCGGTCTCTGGACCACGTGGGCCGCGCTGCCAGGCGACCGCCGCGATGGCCGCCACGACGACCCCGAGCAGCACGGCGATGGCCACGAACGGACCGATCGGACCACTCCGCTGGGGGCCGGCCACGCTGCCGCCTGGCTCGTTGATGTCGTCCCCGATGTCGCCTGGCCGCGAGGCTCCGGGGACGCCCCCGCTCGACGACGGGCGGGCGGTGGCCGACGCCACCGGGCGACCCGACGGGATCGGCGCGAGTTGCGCGATCGATCCGCCGGTCGGGTCGAAATCGACCCAGCCGTAGCCCGGGAAGTAGGCCTGGACCCAGGCGTGCGCGTCGTGGTTGCGGACGGTCCGGCCGCCACCGCCCGGATCTGGCTCGCCGGGCAGGAAGCCCTGCACGAACCGGGCCGGGATGCCGAGCTCGCGCAGGAACACGACCATCGTCGACGCGTAGTACTGGCAGAACCCGGCACGGGTCTGGACGAAGCACTCGACGATCGAGGCGTTCTCACAGCGGAAGTCGCTGACGTCCGTGTCGTAGCGGAACTGGTTGGGGTCGAGCAGGGTGTCGCGGATCCGGATGGCCAGGTCGTACGGGTTGGTCGTGCCTGCCGCCGTGACGATGCTCTGCAGCAGCTGCTGCGACAGTGGCCCGAGCGACCCCGTCGGGAGTGTGGCGCGGCCGTACTGGGCGACGACGTCGGCGGGGTAGTCGGTGCCCGCGGCACGCAGCTGCTCGGCGGTCCGGCCGCCGTCCTGCTCCGCGGCCGGGACGTAGGCGGTGATGGTGTACGGCGTGTCGCTCGGGTCGCGCTCGAGCGCATTGAAGAACCGGCCGCCGCCGACCAGGCTGACCGACAGCTGCTCCGACGCCGAGCCCGGGATACCGGGCACGAACACATCGCGTCGGGCGAGCGACGGGATGATCGTGGCGACCACCGCGCGCATCCCATCGGCGGGGACCGCGTCCGTGGTTCCGGCCAGCAGCTCGGTCGACGGCGCGCGACTGGTCTCGTCGACCCGACTGCCGACCCAGCCGCCGAGCTCGAAGACGTCGTAGACCCGCGCCACGAGGTAATGCACCTGGGTCTCGGATGGGTCGTACTCGACCCGCAGCGCGACCCCGTCGTCCGTCGCCCACGACGTGCCGACGCGCGCCGTCGCCCCGAATGACGGGCCGAGCGACCGGCCGGTCCGCGATGGGGGCAGGAACCGCTCGATGGCCTGGCCCCACTCGATCAGGCGCGCGCCGACATCGGACCAGGGACCCTGGAGCGGCGCCGACGAGGCCACGCTGGTCAGCAGCAGCGAGCCGCCGATGGCGGCGATGATGAACACGGTCCCGCCGCGCAGGTAGATCGTCGAGATGGCCGACGGGTCGCCGATCCGGCGCCGGATCCAGTCCGCCTGTTCCTCCATCGTGTGGAAGCGGACGAGCAGCAGCAGGCTGGCGATCGAGAAGATCACGAGGAACACGAGCTGATCGCGAACGGTCAGCGACATGTTGGCGATGAGCAGCAGGCCGATGATGACGACTGCCGGCATCGGTCGGCGATGGCCGAAGGCGGCGAAGCTCGCGAACTGGGACGAGGCCCAGACCACCAGCCCGAGCACGAGCAGGTGATGGCCGTACTGGACGGTCGACAGGCGACCGGCCAGCACGAGGTCCGACCATGCCCCGACGACCGCGTCGGTGGTCGCCTGGAACAGCTGACCAAGCGGGGCCCCGTCCGGGAGGATCACCCAGCCGACGAGCAGCGGCACGATCAAGGCGGCGAACACGGCGCCGATCAGATGGGTCCTCCAGCGGCTCCAGCCCGCCACGGCCCCGACGAATCCGGCCAGCACCCCGGCGATGGCGGCCCAGAACAGGAAGTCCGTCATCTCGTCGCGGCCGAGCACGAGCAAGGCGTCGTCGAGCGACCAGGCCAGCGTGGCGCAGATGAGGATGACCAGGCCGAGGGTGAACCACCCATCGACCCGGCGGAGGGACTGGCGCAGCTGGCGCGGGTCGGGTCGAGGGGTCATGAGATGAGGATCTCGCCGAGCGGACGGTTCGGGGTCACGGTGTAGACCTTCAGTTCGTATTCGGCGAGCGCGTGGCGAAGGGAGCGCTGGCGCTTGGCCGTCAGCTCGTCGGCCACCGGATCGCTGTCTGGCGGTCGACCACTGGGGCCGGCCGCGACGGCCGCAGCGGCACGGGCGAAGGCGGTCGCGTCGACGGTCACCACGACGCACGACACGCCACGGGCGCGCAGCGAGGCAAGCGGGCGGACCCACGACGGGTCGAGCGATGCCGTGATGATGACCGCGGTCATCCCCCGCCGAAGTCGCCCGACCGACGCGATGAGCGTCTCCATCAACGGGGTCGCCGAGTCGGCTTCGACCGCCGCCAGCAGCTGCATGACCTTCTGGTGCTGCCGCCCGCCGCGGTCGGCCGGCAGATATGCCGTGCGGCCGGCGTTGACGGTCATCCCGACCGCCCGGTTCTCGGTCAGCGCCTTGTCGGCGACCGAGGCGGCCACGCGGATGGCAGCCTCCGCGGTCGACTCCTCACCGCGGCCGGTCTGGATGCTGCGCTGCAGGTCGAGGATGATCCAGGCGTCGGCGGTCTGCTCCAGGTCGAACTCCTTGACCTGGATGTCGCCGTGACGGGCGGTCGACTTCCAGTGGATCCGGTTCATCGAGTCACCCGGCGCGTACGGTCGCACGGTCGTCGCCAGCGGCGTGGTCTGCAGGGTCCGCTCGGGCGACGCGTGGCTGCCCTCGAGACTGGCGGCCGGAAGGCGCCACATCGGCAGTGGTTCGAGCCGCGGGTAGACGACGACACCGATCCCCTGCCCGACCGTGGCGGCCGCCTCGAAGAACCCGAACGGGTCGGCTGTCCGGATGTGCAACGGCTCGATGCGGAAGTGGCCCCGCCGGGTCAGCGGCGCCCGGATGAGCCATGACCGCTCTCCCCGGCCGGCGAGGCTGATGGCCCGACCCGGCAGGCCGCCCGGCAGCGTCGTCGGGTTGTGGATCTCGATCCACGGCTTGGGGATCGGGCTGCTGTTGCGGAGCGTGTAGGTCACCCGCATCCGGTCGCCGACGTGGCCGTGGAGCTGGCTGACGGCATAGCCCGCCTCGAGGTCGGACAGGCCCAGGCGCACGAGGACATACGAGCCGCCGATGACGAGGATGGCGAGGTACAGGAGGTAGAACAGGAACGGATAGCCGGTCGAGAACGCCGCGACGATGAGGATCGTCGCGAGGACCACGGCCTGGAGACGTCGGAGCATCGGTCGGCTCTCGGACGGTCCGGTTTCGCGCGCCGGGCTAGGCTTGCGCGCCCTTGGCCATGGAGGTGGGTCGGAGTTCGGTCGGCCCACCGCCCGTCGGCCGGATGCCGTCGATCGGCGTGGAGTCGAGGATCTCGCGCACGACCTGGCCGGGCTGGACGTCGTGGATCGACGAGCTCGTCTTGATGATCAGCCGATGGGCGAGCGCCGATTCGGCGAGGGCCTTGATGTCGTCGGGGATGACGTAGTCACGACCGAGCAACCCGGCCAGCGCCTGGCCGGCGCGGTACAGCGCGATCGACCCGCGCGGCGAGGCCCCGAGATAGACGTCCGGGTGCGTCCGCGTCGCTCCCACGACCCGGACGATGTAGTCGGCGACGGTCGAGTCGACGTAGATCTCGCGGACGGCCTCCTGCAGGCCGCGCAGCTCCTCGACGCCGAGGACCTCGGCGATGTCCTCGAGCGGATGTGTCCGCTTCTGCTCGTCGAGGATGACGATCTCTTCGATCGGCTGCGGATAGCCCAATCGCATCCGGAGCATGAACCGATCGAGCTGCGCCTCGGGCAGCGCGAAGGTGCCCTCGTACTCGATCGGGTTCTGGGTGGCGATGACGAGGAACGGGTCCGGCATCGGGTAGGTCGTCCCGTCGATCGTCGACTGGCGCTCCTCCATCGACTCGAGCAGCGCGGACTGGGTCTTGGGCGTCGCCCGGTTGATCTCGTCGGCGAGGACGATCTGGCTGAAGATCGGACCCGGGCGGAACTCGAACTCCTGGGTCTTCTGGTTGTAGATCGACAGGCCGGACACGTCTGACGGCAGCAGGTCCGGGGTGAACTGGATCCGCCGGAAGCTGCAGCCGAGGCTGCGCGCCAGCGCCTTGGCCAGGACTGTCTTGCCGGTCCCCGGCACATCTTCGATCAGCAGGTGGCCGCGGCACAGCAGGGCGACGAGCGCGAGGCGGACCTCATGGTGCTTCCCGACGATGACGCGCTCGACGTTGGCGAGGACCTTGTCCCCGGTTTCCTGGATCTTCGACATCGGCCTCTCTCACATGTCGGCAGGGACGCAGCGACCGCCGACGTGTCCGGTCCCGGGGGACAGGAGTCGTCGGGGTGGACGGTGTTCGGGGGATAGTACGTCGATACCGTCCAGACGGTTCCATGGCGCTACGACCATCGGCGTCCGGAGCGGGCAAATGGTTCGACGTCGCCCGCCGGGGCGCCCGCGCGGGTCAGCCGCGGAACAGGGTCAGCCCGCCGACCCACGCCGTCATCAAGCAGCCGATACCGGCCATCGCGGCCAGGAACACCTCGCCGCCGATCCAGGCGGCAGCCGCGACACCGCCGAACAGGACCGCCAGGACCGCCGCGATCGCCGCGAGCCCGAGCCGCTCGATGAGCGGGCGCGGCGCTCGGGTCGGAGCGTCATCGGCAGCCTCCTCCCCGCCGGACATCGGGTCGACCGGCGGGGTGCCGCCAGGCGCGCTCACGGGCTCGCCTCGAGCCAGCGGGCCATCAGGTCGCCCGCGATCGGGGCGGCGACCTCGGCCCCGCGGCCGGCCTGCTCGACGAGTACCGCGATGGCGACGCGCGGCTGCTCTGCCGGCGCGAAGCCGATGAACCACGAATGCGGCTCGCCCTGCCCGCCGAGCTCCGCCGTTCCCGACTTGCCGGCCGTGGTGATGCCGGGGATCTTGGCCCCGGTCGTGAACTGGCGGCCGAGACGACCTTCGACCGCCTCGACCATCGCCTCGCGGATGGCGTTGGCCTGGTCCGTGTCGATGACCCGCCGGATGGATTGTGGCCCGACCTCGCGCGTGCCGGCGCGACCGGTCAACGCCGTCACCAGGCGCGGCCGCATCAGCTCGCCACCGTTGGCGATGGTCGACGCGACGAGCGCCATCTGCAGCGGCGTGACGAACGTCTCGGCCTGGCCGTAGGCCGCGTTGGCGAGCTCGACGTCGTCGACGAAGCCGCCGGGCTGATCGCCGGTCCCATTGGTGACCTGCGACACCGCCGTGGGCAGATCGAACGGGATCGGCGACCCGAATCCGAGCCGAGCGGCGTAGTCGGCGAGCGCGGCGCCGCCCGTCCGCAGGCCGGTCAGGGCGTACCAGATGTTGCACGAGACCTCGGTCGCCGCGACGAGGTCGAGCGGGGTGTTGCCCGTCACGCGGTGGTGGCCGTCGCGGATGCGGAAACCCTCGACGCGGAGGCCGTCGGTCTCCGCCCCGGGCTGCTCGTCGTAGGTCGTGGCCGGCGTGATCGCGCCGGAGCCCAGGCCAGCGATAGCGGTGACGATCTTGAACACCGAGCCCGGCACGTAGCGCCCGAGCGTCGCTCGCGGCAGCAGCGGCTGGCGCTCGTCGGCGCGCAGCGCGGCGAACGTGGCGTCGGCGCTGGCCGGATCGGTCACGGCCGAGGCGTCGTAGACCGGCGTCGAGGCCAGCGCGAGGACCTCGCCGGTCCGCGGGTCGAGCATGACGACGGCCCCGCGCCGGTTGCCCAGCGCCCGGACGGCCGCTCGCTGCAGATCCCACGACACGGCCAGACGCAGGTCCTTGGGGTCGTACGGGTTCGTGCCGAACTTGCGCAACGCCTGCGCGACGGGATCGCCCCCCAGCCCGGACAGCTCGGCGTCGTAGGCAAGCTCGAGCCCGACGCGCCCGAATCGGTTCGAGGCGTAGCCGATGACCTGGCTGATCGCCGGGCCCCGATAGACCCGATACAGCTCGCCATTGGCGTCCGCCTCGTTGCGGGCCAGGGTGTTGCCGTCGCGATCGACGATGGTGCCGCGCGGGACGGTGCGCGCGGCGGCGATGACAGCCGGGTCATAGGGCGAGCGGCCGAGCTCCGACGACTGGAGCACGGACCAGTAGCCGCCCGCTCCGGCCAGCACGCCGAAGGCCAGCGCGAGGGCCAGTCCGACATGGACGATCGTCCGCCCGAGCGGACGCCGGCGGGTGGAGGTCGCCAGCATCAGCCGGCCTGCCGACGCAGCCGGTCGCGCCAGCGGCGCGGGGGCTCCGGCGGTGGCGGGGGCTCGACGCCCCGGTCCGAGAGGGCGAGCAGCAACCCGACCACGATGGCGTTCACCAGCAGCGACGAACCCCCGTAGCTGATGAACGGCAGGGTCACGCCCGTCAGCGGCAGGACCTTGAGGTTGCCGGCCGCGATGATGAACGCCTGGACACCGACGACGAGGGCGAGGCCGGTGGCGAGGATGGCCCGGAAGTCGTCGGCCGCCGATGCGCCGATACGCAGGCCCCGCTGGATGAGGACGAAGAACAGGCCGAGGATGGCGATGACCCCGACCAGGCCGAGTTCCTCGCCGAGCGCGGCCAGCGGGAAGTCGGTGTGGACCTCCGGGATCGGCATCCGCCCGCCGACCATCGGCAGACCGGCGCCGAGCCCCGTCCCGAGCAGGCCGCCGCGTGCGAACGCGAGCAGCGACTGGACGATCTGGTAGCCCGCTCCGAGCGGGTCGGCGAACGGGTCGAGCCACACGTCGACGCGGGCGCGGACGTGGTCGAACAGGGTCGCCATGAGCGCGCTCCCGACGAGGAACAGGGCGAGGCCGATGACCACCAGGCTCAGTCGTCCGGTCGCAGCGTAGGCCAGCGCCAGGAACACGGCGAAGAACAACAACGCCGCTCCGAGGTCCCGCTGGATGACGACGATGCCGAGGGCGATCGCCCACATCGCGACCATCGGGGCGAGGTACGGCAGCGGCGGCAGGCGGATCGGGCCCAGGCGGGTGTCCTGCTCGATGAGGATCGGCCGGTTCTCCGAGAGGTAGCCGGCCAGGAACACGACGAGGATCACCTTCAGCAGCTCCGACGGCTGGCCGCTCAGCGGGCCGAGCCGGAGGGTCAGCCGCTGGCCGGCCACGTCCGAGCCGAACACGAACGTGAGCAGCAGCAGGGCGATGCCCACCGCGGCCCAGGTGTACTTGTAGCGACGCAGCCAGGCGTCCGAGCGGACGACGATCCCAAGGGTCGTGGCCACCGCGATCGCGAGCACCAGCCAGACCAGCTGCACGTCACCGAGGCCGAGCGTGGTGCTGCCCACGTCCATGGTCACCAGGTCCTGCGGCAGCCGCTCCATGAGCAGCAGGGACACGCCGCCGAGCATGGCGACGACGGGCAGCAGGATCTGGTCCGAGCGGCGGCCAGCCAGCACCTGGGCGACGTGGGCCGTGGCGAGGGCGAGCAGGTAGATCCCGAGGCCGCGCGCGTCGTACACGCCGAACCGTCCGCTGACGCCGAGGTTGAGCGACACGCTGCCGACCACCAGGGCGACCGAGACGAGCGCGAGCAGGCGCGCCTCGGTCCAACGTGGTCGCGGCCGGATCGGACCGAGGATGCGCGGCAGCGACACGTCCGCCGGGCGAGTCAGGCCGCTCACCGTCAGCTCGTCCGAGCCCGCTCGAGGCGCATCCGGACCTGCCCGATCGACAGCTCGTCGCCGAACCCGAGCGGCGCCAGCGACGCCACCGCGCGTCCGTTGACGTAGGTGCCGTTGGTGCTGCCGAGGTCCTCCACGTACCAGCTCCGGCCGCGATAGGTGAGCACGGCGTGCTCCGCCGAGGCGAACGGGTCATCGACCACGATGGCGTTGTTGACGTCGCGCCCGAGGGTCGTGATGACGTCGAGATCGAACGACCGACCAGCCTCCGGATCGCCACCCGGCGACTCCAGCACGATGAGCCTGCCGAGCGAGCGGCCGGACTCACGCGCCGCCGCGCGCAGGTCGCGCAGGAGCGACCGGACGACCCGCGCCAGGAACAGGTACAGCAGCCCGAGGAACAGGAGACGGACCGCCCAGACGACGATGAGCATCGCGTCCATCAGGGCACGTCCCCGGCGACCTCGACGATGATGACGCTGTCCCCGACCTCGATCCGATCGCCGACCCCGAGCACGAGCTCGCCGACCGGCACGCCGTTCACGCGCGACCCGTTGGTGCTGCCCAGGTCGGCGTAGACCAGCGTCCCGCGCCGACCGGCGATCCGCGCATGGTGGCGCGACACCCGGCTGTCCGCGAGGGCGAGGTCGTTGTCGGCTGAGCGGCCGATGGTCAGGCTGGTCCCGTCGAATTCGCACACCCGCTCGTCGCCGTCGGGCGAGAGGATGCGCAGGCGCGCCGCCGGAGCGGTCGAACGCGGGACGGTGAACACCATCGTGTCGCTGTGACCGGCGACCGCGAAGCGACCGCGCAGGTCGTTGCTCGCCGCGGCGGGGTCGGACGCGTCCGCCTCGGCTCGATCGTTCGGGCGCTGATGGTGGCCCGCGATCGGGTCGGCGAACCGGGCGGTGACGCGGATATCCGCCCGGTCGACGCGTGGATCGCTCACGAGCTCGACGGTCGGGCGGTCGACCAGCGTGAAATGACGCGTCCGGGCGAACAGCAGCGCGCCGTCCGCCAGCTCGGAGGCGAGCGAGCCGGTCATGTCGCCGAAGCCTTCGAGATCCGATGGGTGCAGGTGGACCAGGAAGCGGTTCGGGACGAGGATCCGGTCGGCGGTCGCGAGCCGCTCCGACTCCATCGCTCGCTCGATGCGCCGCTGCAGCTGGAGCGGTTGGAGGCGTGCTCGAAAGAGCCGCGCGGACTGGCGCTCGAAGAGGCGTTCGAAGAACCGCTCGATGGCGGCCAGCGGCGGCATGGTCGGTCGCGGAGTCTAGCAGAGGGGCCCCCGGACGGGACCTTTCGCGGGCCACGGGAGGTACCGCCGGCGGAGGGGGCTGGCGACCCCCTGCGGTATACTCTCGCCCCTGTTGGAGCGGTGCGTTCGCTCAACGCGTCCCAGGCATGTTCCCGGGGTCCAGATGCCGGAGATCCTCACCGAATCGTTCTGCGAACGTTGTGGCACGCGCTACACGTTCGAATCGGCCGCACCGCGCGGGCCGCGCCTCAAGGGACTCAAGGTCGTGTCCCGCGGGCTCAAGAACTTCGTCATGTCCGACGACACGTCGATGGACGAGGCGATGGCGGCTGCTCGCAGCGAGACCGACCGCGAGGTCACGGCCCATCAGCTCGACGCGTTCCACAAGACCTTCAACTTCTGCATGACCTGCCGGCAGTACACCTGCGGCAACTGCTGGAACGAGGTCGAGGGACGCTGTCTCAGCTGCGCTCCGAACCTCGGCCATGAGATCCTGCCCGCGCCCTTCCCAGACCTCGACGCCGGCGGCGCCCTGACGCCGGCCCACGGGAACGGCCACGCCCTGGAGCCGACCAACGGCCACGCGCCCGCGGCCGAATCGCCGATGGCCTGGCCGACGTCGGACCTCATGCGCGACGATGCGGACGCCACGGGACCGGCCGCGAGCGTCGACGCCGAGGCGATCGCCCCGGACCACAGGGTTGCGTCGGACCTCGGCGTGGCGGCGCACGCCGTCGCTGACGACGGCTTCGAGATCGATGGTGCGGACCTGGAGCCGATCGACCCGCTCGCCCGGCTGGCCGGACTCGATGCGGTCGCAGACGCGGAGCCGGAAGCGCCGAGCGACGCGGCCGCCATCTCCGAGGCGGTTTCGGCCGAACCTGTCGGCGATACGACCGAGGACGCCGCCCCGGGCGTGCCGACCGACCCCGACAGCATCGCCGCGGCGGCGGCCGTGCGGACCACCGACCTGCTGCAGCGCTTCCGCCCCGGTCAGAACCTGGACGACGAGATCGCCGCCTACGAGCGGTCACAGGCCGAAGCC
>DASSII010000097.1:0-7769 GCA_035692005.1 Candidatus Limnocylindrales bacterium
TTGGCATGTTCGATCGAGTCGATATCGGGTGCGTCCACGAGCGCGACGCCGGCGCCGATCGTGTCGTCCTCGACGATGCGCAACTGGTCGGTCGGGACGGTCGCCAGCGTGCCGCGCTGGAGCGCCGCACGATCGTCGGGATGGACCAGCACGACGGCCACGCGGGTGGTCGGGCGGAGCGCGCCGGTCTGGCTGAGGGCTCGGCCGGCGATGGTGTTGAAGAGCGTGCTCTTGCCGGCCCCGGTCGGGCCGAGGAGGAGCACGACGAGTGGGGTCTCGAGGCTGTCCGCGCGGACGCGCACGTGTCCGGCGAGGTGATCGGCCAGCTGCGTGGCGCGCGTGGCGGCTGCCTCGGATCGCGGGCGGGTCGCCAGCCGGCGGGCCGCGAGCGCCTCGAGCCGACCGACCAGGTCGCGCAGGTGGGCAGGTGCAGGAGCGGTCACGTGGCCCGCATCGTAGTCGACGCAGCCGAACGACCGGCCCGGCGCGTCCTCCCGACCCGGGTCAGCGCGAGAAGGCGATCCCGTCGATGGCGACCGTGGGTCGGCCGGAGGTCGCGAGATTGGTCACGGTCACGGTGTGCGGACCCGCGACCAGCGCCGCCGAGAACAGGACGACCCGCGGATGCACGGTCCGGGCACGGCTGCCGGCGTAGTAGCCGGTGTCGACGATGGTGGACGCGCCGTCGATGGTGACCCGCACGCGCCCGTACGACGGGCCGGCGCTCCCGATCAGATAGAAGCCGTTGCCGTCAGCGCTCGTGGTCACGACCTGCGCCCCCTTCGAGCGGGTGGTCGTCAGCGTGCCCCGGTAGTAGGACGTGCCCGTACGACGGACCATCCCGGCGGAGAAGCTCACGGCCCGGTCGTCCTTGGGCACCACGACGCGGGCCTCGCGCCACGGGCTCCAGTTGCCGACCGCGTCGCGGGCGCGGACCTGCAGGTACCACGTTCCGGGCGCGAGCCGCCAGGCGCCGCTCCGGCCAGACGTCGTGGTCGCGGCCGACACCGCGCCATCGGGGCTCCGCTTCGTCCGCCACTGGTAGCGCGTGACCCCGACGTTGTCGGTCGCCGACCACGAGGCCGTGAAGCGACCGTCGACGCTGCGGACGATCGATTGCGACAGCGCCAGCCCGTTCATCCGGGGGATGCCGGCATCGACGGAGACCGTGCCGTATCGCCACTTGGACCAGTTGCCGGCGGCGTCGGTCGCGCGGACGCCGACCGTCCACGTCCCGCTCGACAGGGTGAGCGTGCGCGATCGCAGGGTCGTCGTCTCGACGGGCAGCCACGCGGCGGACCCGCGCCGCGCCCGAACCTGATAGCCGGTGACGCCCAGGTTGTCCCTGGCCGACCAGCTGACCACGACCCCCGCTCGACTCCTGGCCGGGACCGACAGCCCGGTCATCGTCGGCACGGCGTCGTCGGGCAGGATCGACATGACGTTGGTGATGTTGGTCAGGTAGCGCAGGTGCCGATCGCTGCCCTCGACCGCGCCCAGCCAGTGGGCCGAGGCCGAGCTCACGGTCGTGTAGCCGGAGGCGTCGTAGCGACGGAGCAGGGCCGCGTAGGCCTGGACGCTGGCGAGCCAGGTCGGGTACTTGGCGTAGGTGTAGCCGTTCCCGGGGGCATAGGGCGTGGCGCCGTACGCAGCCTCCCAGCTGTAGTACAGGATGTTGCCCCAGTTGCGGGTCACGACCGCGTACCCGCGCGTGCCGGAGTGGCTCTCCGCATGGAACGTACCCAGGGCGAAGGCCGGGTTGACGCGCGCGCCGACGAGGGTGCGATAGATCGCCCGTCCTTCCCCGAGGGCCGGCGAGCCGACCGCGCGCAGGCGATCGACGAACGAGTCCTCGGTCAGCGTCGGGCCGGCGAGGATCCGGTCCCGGGCGTGGGGCACCGACGGCGGTGGTGGGCACAGGGTCCGGGCCAGCGTGGCCGCGACCGACGCGGACCTCGCGAGCGCGTCGGTGACCGACCCGGTGACGCTCTGGGTCGTGATCGAGCAGTCATTGGTGACCGACACCGTGACGCTGGCGGCCGACGACGATCCGGACCTGACCGTCGTGCCCCGCACCGCGATCACGTAGGTCCACGGGGCAACGGCGCCGGTCGGCGTCAGCCTGATCGAGACCACCGACTTGTTCGTGGCCGGGTCGTAGGTCTGCGCCGTCTGCTGCATGGTGAGCGCCACGCTCGTGGGCGGCGTCGGTGCAGGGGTCGGGACCGGCGTGGGCGTCGGGGTCGGCGTTTCGGCCGGCGTCGGCGTGGGTGTGGGTGTCGGAGTCGGAGTCGGGTCTGCGACGACGTCCACCGTGACGGGTGTCGGGGTCGGACTGGGTGTCGGATCGGCGGCCCGGGCGGGAGCGACCATCGCACCGACGAGCAGCGCGGCGAGCAGCACCGGCCGCAGACCGCGGGGACCGATCGGCGGCGTGGTGGAACGGGGGCGGTCGGTCGGGTGGGGCATCGAGACTCGGCTGCTGCGGGGGTCGCGGGATGGGGGCGGTGGTGGACGTCCGACCTTGGCGCCATCGGTGGCATCCGTCAAGGCCGCCCATCGCCGCGTCCGGGACGGTACGGAAGTCCGTGCCGCACCGTGACGGGACGCGATCGATCGGCGCACGATGCCCTCGTCCGCGGCCGCCGCGCGATGCTGTCAGGATCTGCGGATCGACGTTGGAGGTCAGCGCCAAGTGTCTGCAAGAACGACCGAGCCGGCTCCCGGCGCCCGGACCCTCCTCGGCAAGGAGGTCCGCCGCTGGCGGACGTCGCGCGGCCTGACCCTCGCAGCGGTGAGCGCCGCGAGCGGCCTCAATCTCGGGTACCTGTCCCAGATCGAGAACGGCAAGGCGCTGCCATCGATCGACGCGCTGCTGTCGATCGCCGAGGCACTCGACGTGCCGCCCGCCTGGCTGTTCCTCGACTCCACTCCGGCGCCGCGGGTCGTGCGCGCCGCCGATCGTCCGCACGTGCCATCGATCCCGCTTGGCGATGCCACCGAGGTCGACGGCGGGACCGCGCGCGACCTACGCATCATCGAGGCGGTCGTGCCGCCCGGGGCGAGCACCGGGATCCATATGCACAGCGGCGATGAGCATCACCTGATCCTGAGCGGGCGCTGGCGGATGACCCACGGCGATCGGGTCATCGAGGCCGGACCGGGCGATTACGTCGCCTGGGACCCGACGATGCCCCACGACGTCGCGAACATCGGTGCTGAGCCCGCCCGGATCCTGGTCATCTACCCGCGCCATCGTCGAGCGGGTGAATGACCGGGCGGAGGACCGTTCCGCCGCTCAGCACCAGGCGACAGTTCCTTCGAGTGGCGGCCGGGGCGGCCACGGCGGCGCTCGTCGCCGCGTGCGCGCGCGCGGCCGATCGATCGGCCGGACCTCCGACGGCATCGACCGGCGGCACGTCCCCCTCCGGACTGCCCCCGAGCGTCGGTCCGACCACCGGGCCGACGGCGGGTCCAAGCGCCAGCCCGACTCCCGGGCCGCCGCTCCGGGAGATCATCGCCGGCCTCCTCGTGATCGGCTTTCGCGGCTTGACGGCGGCCACGGCAGGACCGATCACCAAGTCGATCGCCGCCGATGGGCTCGGGGGCGTGATCCTGTTCGACCGCGACCGATCGGGCGGTCCCCGCAACGTCGCGTCGCCGGCTCAGCTCGAGCGCCTGACCGCCGATCTGCAGGGACTCGCCGGGGGCCGGACGCTGCTCATCGCCATCGATCAGGAGGGCGGCCGGGTCAACCGACTCGGGACCGGGTATGGCTTCCCGGCGATGACGTCGGAAGCGGACATCGGCCAGCGGGCTGACGACGCCGCAGCGCGGGCGTGGGCGACGGTCATCGCCGGGACCCTCGCGTCGGTCGGGGTCAACCTCAACCTGGCGCCCGTCGTCGATGTCGACGTCAATGCGCGCAATCCGGCGATCGGCGCCCTCGATCGGTCGTTCTCGGGAGATCCAGCGGTGGTCGAGCGCATGGCCCGCATCGAGATCGAGGCGCATCGCGCGGCCGGCGTCGCCACCAGCCTCAAGCACTTTCCGGGACTGGGCAGCGCGACGGTCAATACCGACTTCGGGGTGGCCGACGTGACCGACACGTGGCGGCGCCGCGAGCTTCGGCCCTTCGAGGGGCTGATCGGATCGGGCGATGTCGACACGATCATGGCCGCCAACCTGGTCAACCGCGATCTCGATCCGGACTATCCGGCGTCGCTGTCGAGCGCGATCGTCACGGACCTGCTCCGGGGCGAGCTCGGCTGGGACGGAGTCGTGATCACCGACGATCTGCACGCTGGCGCCATCACCGATGCCTTCGGCGCCGATGAGGCCATCGCCCGCGCGATCGAGGCCGGCTGCGACCTGCTGCTGTTCGCGAACCAGCAGACGTTCGATGCCGACCTAGCATCGACCACGATCGACACGATCGAGGGGCTCGTCGCCTCCGGCCGCATCGGGGTGGATCGGCTGTTGGAATCCCGAACTCGGATCGAGCGACTCGTCG
This sequence comes from Candidatus Limnocylindrales bacterium, assembly GCA_035692005.1. Classification (GTDB taxonomy): domain Bacteria; phylum Chloroflexota; class Limnocylindria; order Limnocylindrales; family CSP1-4; genus SPCO01. The sequence continues at coordinate 4,514 of DASSII010000097.1, forward strand.
CCGGCCTCGGCCGCTGAATCAGGGCGATCCCGAGTCGATCGGCATCCTCGACCGCCGGTGGCAGCCGATCACGTGCGCGTCGAGCAGCCCGATCGCCTCCATCAGTGCGTACATCGTCGTCGGACCGACGAACGCGAATCCCCGCGCACGGAGCGCCTTCGACAACGCGATGGACGCATCCGACACGGTCGCCGAAACGTGGACGGCGGCAGGCGCTGGGCGGAACGACCACACCAGGCTCGCCAACCCGCCGTCGTCGCGCAGGGCGACGGTCGCACGGGCGTTGGTCCGGGCGGCCTCGACCTTGGCCCGGTTGCGGACGATGCCGGCGTCGTTCATCAGCCGCTCGAGGTCGACCTCGTCGAACCCGGCAACGATGTCCGGGTCGAAGTCGGCAAACGCCGTCCGAAAGCCAGGCCGCTTGCGCAGGATCGTGAGCCAACTCAGACCGGCCTGGAACGCTTCGAGCGTGATGCGCTCGTAGACCCCAGCTTCGCTGCGGACCGGATCGCCCCACTCGGTGTCGTGATAGTCGCGCAGCAGCGGATCCCCGACCGCCCACGCGCAGCGAGCCAGCCCGTCGGCACCGACGACGGGCCCGGACGGCTCGCTCACCGGCTCAGCGCCGCGTGGCGGGACTGGCTGCGGGTGCGGGTCGGGCGCGGCTCGGGCATCGACCCGATGCTACGCCCGACCGGTCGGTCAGTGCCCCTTGGGCTTGTCGGACGTGCCCTTGCCGGCCGACTTGCCGTGGCTGGACGTCGACTTGTCGGGCTTGGTCTTGTCGGCCTTGGCCGACGCCGTCGGTTCGCTCGTCCGGGGCGCCTTCGTCGTCGCCTTCGTCGCGGCCCGCGCTTCGGACCGAGCCGACTTGGCGGCGGCGCGCTCGGCCTTGGCGCTGGCCTTGGCTGCCGACTTGGCGGCGGCGTCCTTCGGGCCCTGCCGCTTGGCCGAGGCGAAGAAGCTCACGCAGTCGCCCTGGTTCTTGAACGTCAGAACGCCGTGGAAGTCCTGCCAGCCGCCGTCCTTGCACGCTTCCTTGTCCGCATCGAGCGGCTCGAAGTCGTACGTGGTCGTGTTGCCAGCCATCGTCAGGCTGAGCGCGTCGACGGCACCGACGAACGTCGCCGGGCCGCGGCCGACGTTGAGGCCGACGGAGATGATCGTGGCGTCAGGGGCGTTGGCGAGCAGGGTGGCGAAGTCGGCGTAGCAGACGGTGGCACACACCGTGCCGACCTGGCGGGTGGTCCACCAGCCACCGGCGAATCCGGTCTGGCTGGGCGCGAACGCATCCCACTGCTGCCACACGCCATCGTCGATGGCGTCATTGCCGTACGAGTACAGCGGCTCGAACACGAGCGTCGCAAAGCCGGTGCCGGGACCACTGACGTTGGTGTAGATCGCCACGTTGATCGACGGAGCGACGAACGATGGTGAGGTCGAGCTGGCGTCCCGGTACGTCCAGTAGGACAAGCTGGACAGGTCGCTGAGCGGGTCGCCGGTCCAGTCGCTCGTCACGAGCGTCGCCTTGTCGTTGTCGGTCAGGGTCGTCATGGCGAACGAGCCGACACCGAGCGGGGGCGACGATGGGCCGGGCGTGAAGGTGCCGGTCCCGGTGCCGAGCGGCTGAAAGAGCCAGCTCGTCCCGAGGTCGGTCGGGTTGACCTGGACCGTGGTATCGGCGGCGAGCACGGTCCCCGGCAGGAGGGCGGCCAGGAACACGGCGGTGATGATCCCCGGAAGGCGGCGGGCGCGGTTCGTCATCGGTCTCCTCGGAATGGGAATGGACGCTCACCGTGCACCGTTGGGCACCGTCACGCGATCCCCCGATGGTCCACAGCCGTGTCGGACGGACGGGCCAAGGGTCCGTTAGGGGCAGGACCGTCATCCGGTACCCTTTTCGCCGTTGCCCATGACCGACGAACGACACGACCCAGGACCCGATCGCGCGGCGGCAACCTACGACGGCCCGCCGGATGCGGCCGCGAACCCGCTCGACCTGCCGGGTGGCGGCACGATCCGGATCGGCACCGCCTCGTGGACCGACCCGACGATGACCGCGGCCGGGGTGTTCTACCCGGCCGGCGCCGACTCCGCCGAGGAGCGCCTGCAGTACTACGCCTCGCGGTTCCCGGTCGTCGAGGTCGACGCGACGTACTACTCCCTCCCCGTCCGGCGGACGTCGGAGCTGTGGGTGCAGCGGACCCCGCCCGACTTCACCTTCGACATCAAGGCGCACGCGCTGATGACCGGCCAGCCGACGGAGACGAAACGGCTGCCGAAGGATCTGCGCGAGGCCCTGCCGGGCGAGATCGCGGCGAAGTCCCGCATCTACGCCAAGGACCTGCCCGACGCACTGCGCGATGACGTCTGGGCCTGGTTCGCCGACGGCCTCGAGCCGCTCGTCGAAGCCGGTCAGCTGGGTTCGATCCTGCTCCAGTACCCGCGCTGGTTCTTCACCTCGTCGGAGAACCGCGCGACGATCGAGGAGTCGGTCGGGCGACTGCGCGACGCCGGGATGGTCCCGGCCGTCGAGTTCCGCAGTGCCTCATGGTTCAACGACAAGAACCGTGAACGGACGCTCGGGTTCCTGGCCGAGCGGCAGATCCCGCTGGTCATGGTCGACGGGCCGCAGGGGTTCAAGTCGAGCGTGCCGGCCATCGTGGCGGCGACCTCGCCGGACCTCGCGGTCGTCCGCTTCCACGGCCGCCGCACCGAGACCTGGGAGGCGAAGAACATCAAGACGGTCGAGCGCTTCCGCTACCTCTACGACGAGGACGAGCTCGAGGAGTGGGTGCCGCGCGTGCGCGAGGCGGCGGGGGCCGCCAGGCAGACCCACGTGCTGTTCAACAACTGCTACGCGAACTACGGAGCGACGAACGCGCTCATGCTGGCGGAGCTGCTGCAGGACCTGTCCTAGCGGTCAGAGCGGCCCCGAGATCCCGCCGTCCTTGCGGATGCGCCAGAAGTGGACCGTCAGGAAGATGGCCGCCACCAGCGGCAGGAACATGATGTGCAGCACGTAGAAGCGCAGCAGCGTGTTCTGGCCGACCTCCACGCCGCCGAGCAGGAGGCGGTTGACCGGCGTGTTCACGATCGGGAAATACGACCCGAAGTTCGTGCCGATGGTGATGGCCCAGTAGGCGATCTGGTCCCACGGCAAGAGGTAGCCGGTGAAGCTCAGCATGATGGTCAGGAACAGGAGCACCACGCCGACCACCCAGTTGAACTCGCGCGGCGGCTTGTAGGCGCCGTG
>DASSII010000098.1:0-27966 GCA_035692005.1 Candidatus Limnocylindrales bacterium
GCCGCTATCGGTCATGTTCGATCTCGGGATGGCCGCCGATTCGATGATCCTCGCCGCCTGGGAGCTGGGCATCGGCAGCGTCCCGGCGACGGTCTACGATCAGGATCTGGCCCGGCGACTGCTGGGCTACCCGCTCGACCATCACTGCGAGTTCCTGCTGTCGTTCGGCTATCCGGCCGATCCCCGGGACCTGGTGCGGCCGCTTCAACGGGGCGGACGACGACCCTTGTCCGAGCTCGTCCACGAGGAGCGCTGGTAGCGGTCGCGGGGCGCGGCGGAACTCCGAGGGGCGGCGCGGCCCAGGGCGCGACTGCGCGTTCGAGCGGCGGCGCGGCCGCAGGCGAGGTCGGCCCGAACCGGCAGTACGCCACCCCCACCACCGGTATGGCCGCTCCGAGAACGCCGGCGCGAGACGACCATCGTTCGCGCACGCTCGACACGCGACGAGCACCATGCAGTACGCCCGTCCAGCGAGCACTCTGCCGGGGTCGACCAGGGACCGGATCGACCGCAACCGCGATACCGCCACGGTCATGCGCGTACCGCCGGGTCGACCCGCAACGAACGCCCGGTCGACCCGAGCCTGACGGCTCAGGGACCTCCAGGCGGGCGATGAGCCCGGCCCGCGCCGGCCTACTGCCAGCGGAACTTGCGCGCGGCGATAAGGAAGCACACCGCCAGCCAGGCGAGCAGCACGACCGCGCACAACCACAACGGGGCGAACGGGGCGCCGCCGACCATCACCTGCCGAAGCGCGTCCGACAGATAGGTCAGCGGGATGATGCGGGCCACGCCCTGCAGCGCGTCGGGCATCTGGTCGATCGGGAAGAACGTGCCCGACAGGAACATCATCGGGAACTGGATCACGGAGGTCATGCCGTTGGCAGAGTCCTCGGTGCCGGCGAATGACGCGACGACGTACCCGAGGGCCAGGAAGGCCATGGCGCCGAGGACGACGAACAGCACCGACAGCAGGATCGACCCGCTGATCTGGACACCGAACGCGGTCGCCCCGACGCCGACGATGATCACCGACTGGACCAGCGCGATCAGCAGCCGCATCAGCACGTTCGAGCCGACCAGCTGCCAGCGCCGCAACGGCGTCGCGGCCAGCCGCTTGAGGATGAGCTTCTCGCGGTCCGCCACGAGGGGGATGGCGGCGAAGATGCCGACCTGCATGACCGACAGCCCGAGCATGCTCGGCACGAAATAGCTGATGAAGTTGAGATTCTCGGTCTGGATGGTCCGCGGCTCCGGCACCACGATCGGCGGCCGACCGCCAAGGTTGACCACGCCAAGCACACTGCCCACGGCCTGGTAGACGGACGCCGTCAGGTTCTGCCGGGACGGGTCCGTGTAGACGGCGACGGATGCGGGCGTCCCGCCCGAGCCGCTGGCGCCGGCCGCCACGGAGGCACCGTAGCCGGCCGGCACGACCACCACCGTGTCGAGGTCGCCGGCGCGCATCTTGGCCAGGGCGTCGTCCTGCGCGGCATCGGTCAGCGCCACGGTCCCCGAGCCGTCGAAGGCCGCTCGGAGCTGACTCGAGGCGGGGGACCCGTCCTGATCGACCCAGCCGAGCTTGATGTCGCTGTCGCCGCCACCCTGGAAGATGAACCCGAACATGAAGATGAAGATGAGCGGGAAGGCGAGGGTCCAGAAGAGGGCCGCGCGATCGCGGACGTAGCTCTTGATGTTGGCGACGGTCAGGGCGATGAGGGCGTTCATCTGGTCAGTCCCGCAATGCCCGACCGGTCAAGTCGAGGAACACGTCCTCGAGCGTCGGTCGCCGGATGGCCAGGTTCTGGAGCTCGATCCCGCGCGCATCGGCGAGGGTCAGCAGGGCCCCGATGGTCGCTCCGACATCGGCGGTGTAGAGCAGCATCTCGTCGTCGTCGGTCGCCACGGACACGACGGCCGGCAGGCGCTCCAGCTCGGCCGCGGTCAGGCTGTCGACCCGGTCGAACCGGACCGTCCGTTCGTGGAACCGTTTCGAGATGAGCTCGTCGACCGTGCCCATCTCGAGGATGCGGCCGTGATCCATGATCGCCAGGCGGTCACACAGGATCTCCGCTTCCTCCATGTAGTGGGTCGTCAGGAGGACCGACCGGCCCGCGTCCTGCAGGCCGCGGATGAGGTCCCACAACGATCGTCGTGCGGCCGGGTCCAGGCCGGTCGTCGGCTCGTCGAGGAACACCAACTCGGGGTCGTTGACCAGGGCGAGGGCCACCGCCAGCCGTTGACGCTGGCCACCCGACAGGACCTTGGTCTGCGCGTCACGCCGCTCCCCGAGCTCGAGCGCGTCGATCAGATCGGCCGTCGGGCGCGATCGCGGATAGAAGCTCCGGAACAGGTCGATGAGCTCGGTGACGGTCAGCTTGGGGTACAGGGCCGCCGTCTGGAGGCTCACCCCGATGCGCGGTTTGAGCGCGTCGGCGTTCTGCCGCACGTCGACGCCGAGCACCTCCACCTGCCCGCCGTCGGGCGCGCGCAGGCCTTCGAGGATCTCGACGGTCGTGGTCTTGCCTGCGCCGTTGGGTCCAAGCAGTCCGAAGATCTCGCCGCGGGCGACGTGGAAGTCGATGCCGGCCACGGCCTCGATGTCGCCGTATCGCTTGGTCAGGCCACTGACACGGATGACCGGATCGGTCGTCGACGTGGTCGATGGGGTCGTCGTCATCATCGCTGGCACGATGGTCCCACAGCCTCGCCCTGCCCGTCCGTGGCTCAGGCTCCTGGCTCATCCTCCGGGACCGCCTCCCAGCCCCCGGACCAGTCGATATCCAGGTCGAGACCGCTGTCGGTGACGCGGCCGTCGCCCTCGGGCGCGGGGGCACCAAGGCCGAGATAGGCGTCGATCGCGGGGCGCAGACCGATGTCCTTGCCAGCCCCCTCCGACAGCATCCACTTCGTCTCGAGCACGTCGCTGTAGGCCTGCAGCGGGTCGCGCCCCGGTCCGATCGCCGGGATCAGCGCCCCGAGACTCGGTTCGAGGACGTCCCGGACCCAGATGTCGGCGGCCTCGCCCTCGCTGATCGAATGGCCCGCCTCGTGCTCGAGCCAGGCGCGATGCTCCCACAGGTCGTTGAGCAACAGCTGGGCCTGGCCCTCGAGCGCCTTGATGCCGGTCAGCCGCTCGAGCTCACGGGCGTGATAGCGGCGGTTGGCGACGGCCACCCGGAGCCGGACGACATCCGGCTTGCCGGCACTCGGCTCGAGCGAGATCTCGTCGATCGCGAAGCCGAGCTCGTTGAGCCGGCGGATCCTGGTACGGACCGCTTGTCGGTCATCGGGGGACAGCTCGGGTTCCAGCGTGAGCTCGGCCCACATCGCCTCGTAGCGAGCCCGGGCGGCCTCGGCGGCATCGACCGCATCGTCGGCGGCGTCGGACCGACCCTGCAGCGCGCCGAGATCGGCCAGGCCGAAGGCCACGTTCTCGACGAGGATGTCCAGGTCGTAGGCGCGTTGCCCATCGGACAGCGAGGGATGGATCTCGCTCGTTTCGGCATCGACCAGATAGGCCTGGATCTTGTCGCCGTCCCGCCGAAACAGCGTGTTGGCCAGCGAACAATCCCCCCAGAACACGCCGGCCCGGTGCAGGTCGACCATCAGCCAGGCCATCGCGTCGAGGAGCCGGTCGCGATACGGCCCCGGTCCCAGCGGAAAGCGCATCAGCAGCCGCCGATACTGGATGGAGTACTCGAGATACTCGGTCACGAGGATGCCGGTCGTTCGGTCCGGCGATTCGGTCAGCCCCAGCGGCTCGACCGACGGCAGGCCCCGCCGGTGCAGATGGCGCAGGACGTCATATTCCGAGCGCGCGACGCCGAGCGGCTCCTCCTTGAGCGCATAGGTCCGCCGATCGCTGACGATGAATCGGACGAGGTGGCGAGACGGACCGATGGGCAACTCCCGGACCCGCATCCCGGCGATCGTCCCGTCGGACGCGATGGGCCAGTCGCGGAGCGGCAGCTCCCAGGGAAGGTCGAGCAGCTCCGCGGCGCCCTCGTTGAGGCGTAGCCGGGGAAATGCGCTCGGCGCGACCCCGTACGTCAGAGCTTCTTGCGCAGGTACGCCGCGACGGCGGCGTCGTAGCCGAGCGACTCGTACAGGCGCTGGGCGTCCGGTCGGTGGCGCCCGGCCGTCACCTCGATGAAGGCGGCCCCGAGCTCGGTCCCGATGCGCTCGGCCTCGGCCATGAGTGCGCCTCCCACCCCTCGTTCGCGCGCCCCGGCGTCAACGACCAGGGCGAGGACGCGGACGATCCGGTCGTCATGCTCGAAACGCGGCAGGAAGTGCAGGGCGAGGAAGCCCAGCAGCGCGCGGTCGTGCTCGGCGACGAGCACCCTCGAGTACTCGGACGCGAACCGCGCCAGGCGCTCGACGATGTCGCTCGGCCCGGCGGGATAGCCCTCATCGGTGAACAGGGCCGCGATCGCCTCGGCATCGTCAGCGACGGCGGGACGGATGGTCAGCGCAGGTGCGGTCATGGCCGGATGGTAGCCGTCTCCAGCCCGAGCCGAAATGGCTCGGCCGCGGCGTCGGCGGCGACACGCTCGGGGCCGAGCGGTCCGGACCGCAGGGTCAGCCCGATCGACCCGTCTGCCGTCGCGGTCCAGCGCGCCGCCCAGCCCTCGCCATGGCGCGCCAGATATGCGGCCAGGCGTCCCTCGGTGGCTGGCTCGAGCAGCACGATGCGCAGCGCATCCGGGCTCGGACCGGTCCGCCCGACGACACAGCGTGCGCCGAGGGCCACGGACGCCGGTGCGTCGCGGAACGGCAGGCCGTCGGCGACGAGTGAGGCGAGCTCGCGCTGGGCGCGTTCGAGCTCCACACACGCCCAGCCGATCGCGATCGTGCCGGGCGGCACGGCGGGCAGGCGGGGCGGGCCGCCGGTCATCCGGTGAGCACCATGTCGGGGCCCGGCTCGCCACTCACCACGAAGCCGAGCCGCTCATACAACAGTCGGGCCGGGGCGTTGTCGGCGAACACGCCGAGATGGACCCACTCGCTGCCGGCCGCGCGCGCGTCGACCAGGGCGGTCGCCGTCACGAACCGGCCATACCCGTGACCGCGCGCTTCGGGCAGCGTGCCGATCGACGACAGGTAGCTCAGGCCATCGAAGGTCGCCCGGCGGGCGACCGCCACCGGGCGATCGTCCTGGCGCACGAGGTAGTGGGTGAACCGCGGATCCGCCAGGGAGAGCTGCGTCTCGAGGCCCAGGCTCGAACGGCGAGCGTCGCCGACCAGGAACGCCGCGACCAGCACCCCGGCGATCGAATCGGCAGCGCTCGCTGCCGCATCGCCCGACAGCGCGGTGAACCGTTCGAGCCTCACCCCATCGCGGAGCGGAGAGACCGCCAGCGCGGAGCGCGCCCGAGCGTCGTCATCGGCCACCATCAGCAGTCCCTGGCCCATGTCCTCGAAACCGTTCGCGACGAGACGGGCCGCCAGGTCCGCCGGCTGATCGTGGGGCGGCGATAGCCAGGCGTGCGGCTGGCGACCGATGGCGGCGAACAGGACCGCGACCTCGGCCAGCCGCCGGTCGAAGGCGGCAGGGGCAGCCGGCCAGCGGATGGCCTCGATGCGATTCCAGAACGGCTCCGGGTCGTCGGCGTCGTGGAGCAGCAGGCTGTCGCCGAGGTCGCGCAACTCGCGGCCGGGGATGGCATGGACCTGCGCCTCATGTCGGAGTAGCCTGCGGTGCGTCGCGGCATCGACCGGCAGCGGCATCGTCGTTATCCCTGCGAAACCATTCGCGGCCAGGCGACGTAGTCCGCAACGTACCCAGCCAGTCGTCGTTGATGCACGTTGGAGGCACCCATGTCTCGTCGTTTGCCGACCGTCCTCGGTCTCGCCGCCCTGCTGACCCTGGCCGCCTGTTCGAGCACGACCACGTCGCCCGCCGGCGCGACCCCGGTCCCGACCGCCGCCGGTGCCAGCGGAGGCGCGGCAGGCGGCGATCCGTGTGCCCCCTCGACCGCCGCCGGCACCGTCCAGGCCGGGATGGCCAACGTCGCCTTCGAGCCCAGCACGATCAGCGGCAAGGTCGGCGACGTCATCGCGTGGACCAACAACGACAGCGTGTCGCACACGGCGACGCTCAAGGACTTCGCCGCCTGCACCACCGAGACCCTGGCCCAGGGTGCCAGCGGGGGCATCACGTTCACCGCAGCCGGGACCTATGCATTCTTCTGCAAGATCCACCCGAGCACGATGACGGGGACCATCACGATCACCGGCTGACCGACCGCGGCCGCGCCCGTCAGGCGGGTCGCTCCAGGAGGAACACGGCGGCACCGGACGGAAGGTCGATGCGCTCCGGCGTCGGCAGGTCCGCGGCCGCGAACCACGCCAGGAACTGGTCGCGCGTCGCGAGCGCCGTGCCTTGCAGCAGCTCGTCGAGCTGGACCCCGGCGATGATCTCGCCGTGGCGCGTCCGGAACTCCTCGGGGTCCGACGGCAGCGGCCAGTCGAGCACGAGCAGGCGACCGCCGGGGCGAAGCGCACCCCAGGCCGCCGCCAGGACCTGCGGGGCATCGGGCAGCTGGTGGAGCGCGTACTGGAAGTAGGCGAGGTCGTAGGCGCCCATGGCGCCGGCCTCCTTGGGCTTGGCCGCGCGGATCTCGATCCGCTCCTCGAGCCCCTCGGCGGCGACCGTCGCCCGGGCGCGCGCGACCGAATCGGCCTCGAACTCGACGCCGATCAGCTCGACGGCGGGGAAGCGGCGCGCCATCGCCACCAGCCACCGGCCGCCCCCGCAGTGGACGTCGACGACGCGACCGCCGCGTGACAGCTCGGCAGCCAGCTGTGGCAGCGCCGCAAGGACCTCCTGGAAGAAGACCGCGATGTCCTGCCGCGTGAGCCGCTCGATGGCCGTCCGGTAGCGATCGGGCCGTGCCGACAGCGTCCGCCCGGTCCGGAAGTAGTCGGGCATCGCGCCCCAATCCATCGACGCCACCACCGCGTGGACGAACTGGCCGCCGAGGAAGTCGGCGCGCCCGTCGTCGAGTAGGATCGCCGCGACCTCGTCCTCGATCGTCAGGCGGCCATCCTCGAAGCGGGTGAGGTCGTGCGCGTCGGTCGCCCAGGACCACGCCGCGATCGCCTCTGGTTGCGTGCCCGTCTCCGCCGCCAGCGCGGTCGGGTCGATCCCACGCTCGCCGGCCGCCCGGACGCGCTCGAACAATCCGAGCTCGATGCCGAGATAGATCAGCCACGATCGATGGAATCCGGCGAGGCTGGTGATGACGTCGTCGAAGCGGTCGTCCTGGCCCATGGCGCGATTGTCGCATGACGGCCCCGCCGCTCGACGCTATGCTGCCCGCTTGGACCAGCGACCTATGCCAAGACGCCAGGACCCTGCCACGACGGATGGCGGGCGCATCTGGCTCGGGCTGGCGGTGCTGTATGTCGTGTGGGGATCGACCTACCTCGGCATCGCGGTCGCCGTCGCGACGATCCCCCCGTTCCTCATGGCCGGATCCCGGTTTGCGCTGGCCGGGGCCGTGCTGCTGGCCTGGACGAGGATGCGCGGGACATTCGTGCGACCCACCCGGCGCGAATGGCTCGACACGGCGATCGTCGGTGCCCTGTTGCTCGGCGGAGGCATGGGCATGGTCGCCTGGGGTGAGCAGTCGATCCCGTCGGGCATCGCCGCGCTGATGGTCGCCCTGATGCCGGTGTGGGTGGCCATCCTCGGACGGCTGGCATTCGGCGAGCGGCTGCCGCGCCTTGCCGTGGTCGGCATCGTGATCGGGTTCGTCGGGGTGGCGATCCTCGTCGGCCCGACAGCTCTCGGCGCGACCGGTGCACTCGACCCGGCCGGTGTCGCCGCGCTGGTCATCTCGCCGATCGCCTGGGCGAGCGGGTCACTCTACGCATCGCACCGGGCCCGTCTGCCGCGTCAGCCCCTCGTCGCGACGGGCACCCAGATGCTGGCCGGATCGATCGTGCTCGTGGCGATGGCGACGGCCACCGGGGAGTGGGCCCGCTTCTCGCCGACGACCGTGTCAGGGCCGTCGATCGCCGCGTTCCTGTACCTCGTCGTCGTCGGTAGCCTGCTCGCCTTCACCGTCTTCGGCTGGCTGCTGCGGGTGGCGCCGCTGCCGTTCATCGCCACGTACGCCTACGTCAATCCGGTGGTCGCGGTGGCGCTCGGGACGGTCGTCCTCCACGAAGCGCTCGAGCCGCGCACCCTCATCGCCGGCGGCGTGATCGTCGGGGCGGTGGCGCTGATCGTGACGGCGCGGGGTCGCATGGCTGCGCCCCGGCTCACCGCCTCGGCCCGCGCCGTCGGTCCCGCCGGCACTCCCCTGGAGGCGCCGCCCCGGACACCGTCGGCGCCGTCGGCACCGGCGACGCCCGCCGCCGATGCAGCGCGGACGCGGTCGGCATCGGGCTGACCTCGGCGGGCTGACCTCGGTCTGCGTGGGCCGGTCAGGTGGTCGGGCGCTCCCACCCCTGCGCCGGCCACGGCTCGCAGCGCAACGGTCGATCATCCCGGTAGCCGAGCGCGTAGTCGGCCTGGATCAGCGTATGCAGCTGGCTGGTCCCTTCGTAGATGACGGCGGCCTTCGAATTGCGCAGGTAGCGCTCGACCGGGAACTCGTTCGAGTAGCCATTGGCGCCGTGGATCTGGATGGCGTCGAGGGCGCTCTGGACGCTGTGCTCGGTGGCGTGCCACTTGGCCAGGCTCGTCTCGCGCGTGTTGCGCAGGCCCTGGTTCTTGAGCCAGGCGGCGCGCCAGACCAGCAGCCGGCCCACCTCGGTGCCGGCGACCATCTTGGCGATCATCTGCTTGACGAGCTGGTGCCGGCCGATCTCCTGGCCGAACGTCTGGCGGTCGTGGGCGTAGGCCACGCTGGCATCGATGCACGCCTGGGCGAGCCCGACCGCCCCGGCCGCGACCGTGAAGCGGCCCTGGTCGATGGCGCTCATCGCGATGAGGAAGCCCTCGCCCTCCTCGCCGATGCGATGTTCTTCGGGGACCACGACGTCGTCGAGGTTGATCAGCCCGGTGTTGCCGGCGCGGATCCCGAGCTTGCCGTGGAGCGTGCCGGTCGACAGGCCGGGCATGCCGCGCTCGAGCAGGAACGCGGTGACGCCCTTGTGGCGCCGCGTGCGATCGACCGATGCGAACACCAGGAAGTGATCGGCCAGGTCGGCCAGGGAGATCCAGATCTTCTGGCCGTTGAGCCGGTAGCTCGCTCCGTCGCGGCGCGCCGTCGAGCGGAGGTTGCCCGCGTCGGTGCCCACGCCCGGCTCCGTGAGGCCGAACGTCGCCAGCTTCTCGCCGCGGGCCTGCGGCACCAGCCAGCGCTGGCGCTGTTCCTCGGTCGCCCATTGCAGCAGCGCGAGGCTGTTCAGCCCGACGTGGACGCTCTGGACGACACGGAACGAGGTGTCGGCACGCTCCAGCTCCTCGCACAGCAGCGCGAAGCTCACGTAGTCCATGCCGCCGCCGCCATAGGCTTCGGGCACCGGGGCGCCGAGGAACCCCTGATCGGCCATCTTGTCGAACAGTTCACGCGGGAACCCGCCCGGGCGGTCGTCCCAGGTTCGGATGTGCGGCAGGATCTCGGCCTCCGCGAAGGCCCGGGCGGCCGCCTGGACGAGCTTGTTCTCGTCGGTGAGCGTGAGGTCGACCATGGCCGCATCGTACGCGGCCCGGGACCCTGTCCGCCCGCTACACTCGGTCGATGGAGACCGTCACCCCCGCCCCATCGCACCTGACACCGGTTCTCGGGCGCTATTTCCAGCGCGACTGGAGCCACGGAGAGGGCCATCGATTGATCGACACCGCCGGCCGCGCGTACCTGGACTTCGCCAACGGCATCGCGGTCACCGCCCTCGGCCACGTGCACCCGCGGGTGACCGCCGCGATCCACGCCCAGGTCGACCGCCTCATCGGTCCGGTCTCGGCGATCGGCTTCAGCGAGCCGATCACCCGCTTGGCCGATACGCTCGCGGCGACGTTCCCCGCTCCGCTCGACACGGTGATGTTCCTGAACTCCGGCTCGGAGGCGATCGACGGCGCGCTCAAGCTCGCGCGCCGGGTCACCGGCCGGCCCGGCATCATCGCGTTCCGTGGCGGGTTTCACGGACGCACCTGGGGCGCGACGTCGGTGACGAGTTCCAACCTCAACTATCGGACCGGGTACGAACCGCTGCTGCCGGGGGTCCACCTGACGACCTTCCCGTCCGTGTATCGCGACTTCGGCGGCGACGAACAGGCGGCCATCGACACGGCGATGGCGGACCTGCGCGACCTCACGACGAGCGAGCTGCCGCCGTCAGCGGTGGCCTGCATCCTCATCGAGCCGGTGCAGGGCGAGGGCGGCTTCACGCCGGCTCCTCCGGCATTCCTGCGGGAGCTGCGCGCGTTCTGCGATCGGCACGACATCCTGCTGATCGCCGACGAGGTGCAGAGCGGCTACGGTCGGACGGGACGGATGTGGGCCTTCGAGCATGCCGGCATCGTGCCCGACGTGGTCGTCGTCGCAAAGGCGATCGCCAACGGGCTGCCGCTGTCGGCCATCGTGTCGTCTCGAGCGCTGCAGGATCGCTGGGGCCGCGGCGCCCATGGCTCGACGTACGGCGGCAACCCGGTCGCCTGCGCCGCGGGGCTTGCCGTCCTCGACACGATCCGTGACGACGGCCTCATCGACAATGCCGTCGCTCGCGGCGCGGAGTTGCGAGCCGGGCTGGAGCGCATCGCCGCCGAAGACGAGCGCATCGGGGACGTCCGCGGGCCCGGGCTGATGATCGGCGTGGAGTTCGTCCATGACCGCGGGTCGCGCGAACCGGACGGCACCCTGCCCGACGCCCTGTCGGCGGCCTGCGCCGATGCCGGGCTGCTGGTGCTGACCTGCGGGCGCCACCACGAGGTCATCCGCTGGATCCCGCCGCTCGACGTGACCGCGGCCGAGATCAGCGAGGCCGTCGAGATCTTCGGCGAGGCGCTGGCTGGCATCCCCACGGGCTCGGCGGCGCCGGCGTCCTAGCCGACACCTCCGGTCGTGGCCGCACGGCAACGAGCGCCCGGGGAGGGACCGGGCGCTCGTGAGGAGCGAACGAATGGGGTGGCGTCGGGAACCGACGCCCGCGGCGATCTAGCGGTTCTGGGCGAGGAACTTCATCACGTCGTCAAGCCGGAAGCGACGATCGCCGCGCTTGCAGACGCGATAGAACGGCAGCTCGCCGCGATCGCCCAGGCGCTTCACCGTGTTGACGTGCAGGTGGAGCATCTCGGCGACTTCGGTCGCAGTGAGCATCGGTCCCAGTTCGTTGACGGCCATCGATGCCATGGGTCAGGTTGCCTCGTTCTGCGCACTTCTCGGCGGCTCCGGTCCCCTGGGGTACTCAGGGGTAGGGTCGGGACCGCTCCGTGGCAGACAGTAGGGGTGCGGGGTGAGGCCCTCCAAGCCGTACTTTGGGATATCCGCCAGTACCACGGCCGCTGGGCCTACCATCAACGATCGTGCGGATGCCCTCGACGCTCCGATCCGGCCTCGCTGGCCGCTCCGACGCTGCCCGGATCTCCGGCACCGTGGCGATCGGCATCGTGGCGCTGGGCCTGGTCACGCTCGCGGTGGCGCTGCTCGAGCGCGCCGACCTGGCGATCGATGACGCCTCGCCGGTGTACCTCATCGCGGTCGTCCTCATGGGCGCCGCCTTCGGCACGCCAGCGGCCGTCGGCACGGCGGTCGCCGCCTTCCTCATCTACGACACCCTGTTCACGGCGCCGCGGGGCTCGCTGCTCGTGGCCGACCCGCGAGAGTGGCTCGACCTGCTCCTGTTCCTGTTCGTGGCCCTCGCCGTCGGGCGCCTCGTCGCGATCGCGCACCGACGCGCGGACGCTGCCGACCGTCGGACGCACGAAGCCAATAGCCTGTTCGCGCTCAGTCGGCTCCTCGCCACGGCCGAGACGACCGAGGACGCCGCGCCGGCCATCGCCGCGCGCATCCGGTCGGACGCGCGGCTCGAGCGGGTATGGATCGCCGTCGGGCCGGTCGGTCGCGAACGGGTGGTGGCCGATACGGGCGCCAGCGACGGACCGCCGCCGAAGGCGCCGCTGGTCGCGTCGCTCGCCCGCCAGCCCGGAGACGACCCGGCCCGCTGGATCCGGACCCACGACGCGAGCGGGACGGCGTCCGTCGGGACGGCGTCGGCCGGGCCGACCACCGACCGCGAGCAGTATCGGGTCCGGATCGAATCGGATGGCATCGCGCTCGGGACGCTCGGCGCGACGCGCGCCCGGGCCCTCGGCCCACCGAGCCGCGAGGAGACGCGCATCCTCGCCCTCGGCGCCGACCAGGTCGCGCTGTCAGTGCGTCGCGACCAGGCCCACCGGGCCGCCACGGAGCTCGAGGTCGCGCGCCAGGGCGACCTGCTCAAGACCGCCCTGATCGATTCGGTGTCGCACGACCTGCGCACGCCGCTCGCCGGCATCCGCGCGACGGCCGGAAGTCTCGCCGACCCGGCGGTCGACTGGACCGATGCCAGGCGACGCGAAGCGGCCGTCGTCATCGACCAGGAGACGGCTCGACTGGATCGCCTCGTGCGCGGGATGCTCGACCTCGGCCGCATCGATGCCGGTGCCGTGCGCCCTGAGCTCGAGGCGCACGACCTCGCGTCGATCGTCGAGCCAGTCGTGGATCGACTGCGGCCGATGCTCCTGACCCGCGACATCGTGGTCGACATCCCGCTCGACATCCCACCGATCGAAGTCGACGCGGTCCTGCTCGAGGCGATCCTCACCAACCTGCTCGAGAACGCCGCGACCCACGCCCCACCGCCCGCGGCCGTCCGACTTCGTGCCGAGCGTGGCTCGGCAGGTGACGTGGCGACGGTGCGCCTGATCGTCGAAGACGGCGGCCCCGGCGTGCCCGAGGCGGAGTCGGCCCGCGTGTTCGAGCGGTTCCATCGCGTGCCGGGGACAGGCGCGGGCGCGCAGCGCGGGATGGGCATCGGCCTGAGCGTGGTCAAGGGCCTGACCGAGGCGATGGGCGGGCGCGCCGAGGCCGGCCCGAGTCCGCTCGGCGGCCTGGCGATCACGATCTCCCTGCGGGCGTCCTCCGATGCCCCGGAGGCGGAGACGTGACGACCGACCGGACCGCCCGTCGGTCGGTGGCGGGTGGAGCCCATATCCTGATCGTCGAGGACGATCGCGCCACGCGTGAGGCGGTGCAGCGCACCCTCGAGGCGCACGGCCATCGAGTGGCCGGCGCCGCCGACGGCGGCGAGGCGATGCGCCGCCTCGATGCCGATCGACCGGACCTCATCCTGCTCGATCTCGGCCTGCCGGACATGGACGGTTCGACCATCGTCCGCCGCGTCCGCCGCGACGCGACGACACCGATCCTCATCCTGTCGGCGCGCACCGACGAGCGTGACAAGGTGGCCGCTCTCGAGGCCGGCGCGGACGACTACGTGACGAAGCCGTTCGGGATGGACGAGTTGCGCGCCAGAATCGGAGCACTCCTGCGCCGAGCCGCCGGCCCGACGGCCGATGTGCGCGGCATCGCCCGGCTGGGACCCATCTCTCTCGACGTCGCCGAGCGGCGAGCCGAGCTCGACGGGCACCGTCTCGACCTCACCCCGCGCGAGTACGAGCTGCTCAAGCTGATCGTGGCCAATCCCGGTCGACTGCTGACCAAGGGCCGACTGCTGCGAGCCGTGTGGGGCACCGCCTATGCCGGCGAGGCGCACTACCTGCACGTCTACGTGAGCCGCCTCCGGCGCAAGCTCGAGGCGGCAGACCCGAGCGGGTTCGCGAGCCGGCTCATCAGCGCCGAGCCGGGTGTCGGCTATCGGGTCGCGGCCGATGACGGGGCGACGGACGAGGCGGCGCCGGGGAGTTGACGCCCGAACGGCTCCGGCCCGCGGTTCGGGCGGCATCACGCGCATCCCCCTTCGGATTCGCCGGCGGCCCGACCGCCCGATGCTATTGAGCGTGCGTTGAGCGCGGTCGGCACCGGCGCGGGCTCCAGCCTCTTGGGGGCGGGGCCTACGGTGAAGCCATGGATCCGGCCGACATCATCATGCTGCCACGCCCGCGGACCGCACCGTTCGACCGCGGCCTCCTCGATATCGACGCCGCGATCGAGCTCGTCGTGCGTGGCGCGGCCGTCCGCGTCCGGCTTACCGGCATGCCCGAAGCCGGCGACCTGGCCAGCATCGGCCTGGCCCGCGCCCAGGCCGTCGACCTTGGGTTCAGCGCCGAGCGCGACGCCGGCGGCCTCACCCTGACGATCGGGCCGCGAAACGAACCACGCCGTCGATGAGGCCCCCAAGACCCGGACGTCAGGGTGGCGGTTGCCCGGGCCGATCCGACCGCCGGCGCCGGGGCGCCCGCCAGCGCCGGTTCGCCCGCCCGCGCCCGACGTGATCGGCGGTCGACGACCCCTGACCGGTCGGAAGGCCGGCGACCGGCGTGTCCGGGTCGACCGGCCACATGCCCCGTACTTCCGCTACGCCGGGCCGAACCAGCTCGTCGCCCGGCAGGCGGCGTCGGCGCCCCGCACCAAGACCGGCAGGGCCGTGGCCCGGGTGCGCGGCATCGTGTTCGGCCGCCCCCTGTCAAACGAGGCCGACATCGAGGAGCGGCTTGACAAGAAGAAGGGCCTGGCGATCTTCAGCTCCGATGCCATCTCGTCGTCGGCCTACGCGACCGAGGAGATCCTGCGCGTCCTCATCGTCGGTGGGGCGGCGGCGATGCTCCTGTCGATCGAGGTGGCGGCCGCGATCGCGTTGTTGCTGGCCATCGTCGCGCTGTCGTACCGCCAGGTCTGCCGTGCCTACCCGACGGGTGGCGGCGCCTACGTCGTGGCGCGAACGAATCTGGCGCCGATCTTCGGCCTGATCGCCGCGGCGGCGCTGCTGATCGACTACGTCATGACCGTGGCCGTGTCGACGGCATCGGCGATCGCCCAGATCCAGTCGGTCGTCCCGGAAGCGTTCGACTTCCGCATCGCCATCGCGTTCACGTCCATCGCCCTGATCACCGTCGCCAACCTGCGCGGCCTGCGGGAGTCGGGCAACATCTTCGCAGTCCCGACGTACCTGTTCGTCGGCCTGGCCCTGTCGATCGTGGCCATCGGCGTCAGCCGCATCGTCGGCGGTTCGGCGGTCGCGGTCGTGCCGGAGCACGACGCCTTGCCGATGGGCACCGAGGCCGTCGGGATCCTGCTGCTGCTCAAGGCCTTCGCGGGTGGATCGGTCGCCCTCACCGGGGTCGAGGCGATCGCCAATGGCGTGCCAGCGTTCAAGCCACCCGAGGCGAGGAACGCCGCCAACACGATGACGGTGATGGCCGTCCTGCTGGCCGTGCTGTTCATCGGCCTGACGGTCGTGGCCGTGGCGTTCGACTTGCGACCGACGGCCGAGGGCGGGCCATCGGTCGTCGCGCTGGCGGCTCGCTCCGCGTTCGGCGACGGCTCGCCGCTGGCGGCGCTGTTCGCGGCCAGTACCGCCCTCATCCTGTTCCTGGCCGCGAACACCAGCTTCAACGCCTTTCCGCGCCTCGCCGCGATCCTGGCCGAGGATGGCTACATGCCGCGCCAGTTCGCCTTCCGCGGCGACCGGTTGGCCTACTCGTGGGGCATCGCGCTGCTGGCCGCCATCGCCTTCGGCCTGCTGTGGGTGTTCGACGGCGATACCCACGCACTGATCCCGCTCTACTCGGTCGGCGTGTTCCTGTGCTTCACGCTCAGCCAGCTCGGCATGGTCCGGCACTGGCGCCGCGAGCGCGACCGTGGCTGGCGCTGGCGCCTCGCGATCAACGCGGCCGGGGCGCTGCTGACGGCGGTCGTGCTCGTCATCGTCGTGTCGGAGAAGTTCGTCGACGGTGCCTATCTGGTCGTGCTGCTCGTGCCCACCCTCGTCGGCATGATGCTGTTCATCTCGCGCCAGTACGCCCATTCGCGTCGGGAGCTCCAGATGCGTCCGGAGGCGATCGTCCGACCGCCGCTCCGGGAGGAACGCGTCGTCGTGCCGATCCCCGGCCTCGATCGGGCGGCGGTCCAGGCCATCAACGTCGGCCGCTCGATCGACGACGACGTCCGGGCCGTGTACATCTCGGACGACGCCGACGCCGCCACCGAACTGCGCGACGCCTTCGAGCGGCAGGTGCCCGGCGTGCCGCTGGTCGTCGTCGAATCGCCCTACCGCGCGCTGTCCGGCCCGCTGCTCGCCTACCTCGATGTGCTGGACATGGCCTGGCCGCCCGACAAGCCGTCTCCGGTGACGTTCGTCGTCATCCCCGAGTACGTGGCACGGCACTGGTGGGAGCGAATCCTGTACAACCAATCGGCCAAGCACCTGCGCTCGATGCTCCTCGGGCGACCCCACACCGTGGTCGTCGACGTCCCCTACCGGCGCGAGGAGCCCGACGACCCTGTCGCAGCCGGCAGCTAGCCGCCGCGGGCGATCCGGCGCGCCTTGCGGCTGATCCGGACGAATTCGGTGAAGTGGCGCCAGGGCCGGATGTGGCTTGGCTCGCCCGCGTAGATCGTGCGGATCGGCACCCAGTCGATCGGCAGGCCCAGGGCGATCGCGCGGCCGATCATCTCGACCTCGAACTCGAAGCCGGTCTCGTCGCTGTCGAGCAATGCCCCCATCAACGTTCGTCCGATGAGCCGGTAGCCCGACTGGTTGTCCGGAACGCTCCGTCCAAGGGCGAGCGACAGGACGGCGCCGCCGAGCGTATTCGATGCCCGGCGCAGCGGCGGCATCGCGCCGAAGTCGCGACGACCGATGATCAGTTCGGGCCGGCGCGCCTCGAACGCGCGAAGGAACGCCGGGATCTCGGCTGGATCGTGCTGGCCGTCCGCGTCGAGCGTGACCACCGCCGGGGCTCCGCGCTCGAGGGCGTGGCGGAACCCATGACGGAGTGCGGCGCCCTTGCCGGCGTTGGCCGCCGACCGGAGCACCTCGGCGCCCGCGGCCTCGGCAGCGGCTGCGGTCTCGTCGCTCGAACCGTCGTCGACGACGATGACTGGCAGGTGCCGCCGCGCGCCCTCGACGACGGCCCCGATCCGGGGGCCCTCCTGATAGGCCGGGATGAGTGCGTGGATCGGGCCGGCTGGCTGGGTCACCCGGGCAGTATCGCGCCCGACGTCCAGCTCTCATGACCGCCTCAGGAAGCGCCGCGATGCTCGGTACCACTCGACGCCGTCCACTCGGGCGGCGCTGTGCCGATGGAGATCCAGATGACGACGCCGCCCAACCTGCCCGAGACCGACGGACCGCCGCCCTCCACGATCGAATGGTCATCGCCGGCCGCGGCTCCCGGTGCGGGCCGTCCGAGCCGCCCGAGCCGCCTCCGCGTCGGTATCGTCGGAGGAGCGGCCATCGCCCTGGTGGTCGGTGCGGTCGCGACATCCCTGGCCGCCTCGCCGGCCCCGTCAGGGTCCACCAGTGGATCCGGCGGTTCCGGCCCGGCGCTGATCGCCCCGGACCTCGGACCCGAGGGCGGGATGGATGGCTTCGACCACGGCCGCTTCGGTGGCCCTGGGCCGCGCGATGTCAGCATCACCGCGATCAGCGGCAACGACGTGACCCTGGGCACGGCCGATGGCTGGCGCCGGACGATCACCATCACCGATGCCGTCGACGTGACCAAGGGCGGCCAGGCGGCGGCGCTCGCCGATCTGAAGGTCGGGGATCAGGTCGCGTTCCGCCAGACGCGCGATGCCGCGGGGACGTACACGGTGACCGCCCTCGCCGTCGTGGTCCCGACCATCGGCGGTCAGATCAGTGCCCCGACCTCGACCGGGTTCAAGGTGACGACCCGCGACGGCTCCGTCTGGACGGTGACCGTCAACGCATCGACCAGGTTCCAGTTCGGGACCGGCGACGGCACGCTGACGGACGTCAAGGCCGGGGAGTCCGCGGTGGTGGCCGGGACGACGACCGGCGACAACGCCCTGACCGCCCTGACGGTTCGGGTCAGCCCAGACCGGGCGATCGGCACGGTCACCGCCAAGACGGCCGATACGATCACGATCAAGCAGCGCGACGGTTCGTCGCTGGCCATCCACGTCGGGGCCGCCACCACGTACCGCGTCGGGGGCGCCGCCGGCACGGCCGACAGCCTCGCCGATGTCAGCGTCGACATGGCCGTCGCGGTCACGGGACGAGCCCGCGCCGACGGTTCGATCGACGCCGACCAGGTCGTCGCAGGGGTCGGCCGCGGCATGATGCGTGACGGGTTCGGGGGCCTTGACGGTCCAGGCTTCGGCGGATTCCCGGGCCGCGGCGGGTTCCGTGGCTTCGGCGACGGCGGCGATGACGGTTCCCCGGACGCCGCCCCGAGCACGGCGCCGACGTCCGCCTCCTAGACCGTCGCCATCACACCGATCGCCCGGCCCCTGGGGGAGCCGGGCGATCGTCCGTCCGGGGCTCGATCGCCGGCGTCGGTTGGGCCCATCGGAGCGGGGTCGGGGGTACGAACGGGTCGCCTCGGGAACGCCCTCGGGACACGTACCGTTGCGCTGACACGAGCGTTCGCTCGCAGGAGGTGGTGCGATGGAGCTGGCCTTGGCGGTCGGGGGATTGGTCGCCCTCTCGAGCGTGTTCGTCGGCTGGGTCGCCTGGTCCGATGATCCCGCGGCACGGCGCCGTGCCAACGCCGCTCGACGGCGACCGGCCCGACCGCTCGGCGTGGCCGGTCCGCCCATGACTCCTGGGCTGATCAGGCAGACGCCCCTCGCCTGACGCCGGGCAAGGTCAGCGCGACGGGCGGTCGAGCAGACCGAGCTCCGCGATATCGATCGAGCCGCCGGAGCCGCGTTCGAATCGGAATGCGATGGTGTCCAGGTCGACCGCGCGGAACCGGGCGTCGACCGCCTCCAGCATCGACATGGGCACCGCGTACGTCTGCAACACGCGCTCCGCCGGGCTGCGCAGCGCGACGTCGATGCCGGACGCTGCGGTGAGCAGGTCGATCTTGCCGAGGCGCACCGGCAGCGGCGGCGGCGGCGTCCCGAGCCGCTCGAGTGGCAGGCTCACGGTCGTGCCGTCGGTCGTCGTGGCGTCGAGCCAACCGACGAGCGGCGGGGTCGTGCCGTCCGCGGATCGGGCATCGGCGAGTGCGAACCGAAGCTCTGTCGTCTGGGCGATCCCGCCCAGCGATGCGATGCCCGTCAGACCCCAGCCCGCCGTCCCGGCACCGGGCTCCCAGGCCACCTCCAGCGCGCGGGTCGACTGATCCGGCTGGAGTGCCCGCAAGGGCATCTGCACGGGTCGGGTCGTCGCGTCCGCAGGGCGCTCCGTCAGCCCGTCGACGAATCGGTCTGGCTCGCCGTCCATCAGCGGACGCTGATCGCCGTCGACCGAGCGGACGATGACGATGTCGTCGGGTAGCCACTCGCGCCCGGTCATCGGACGCTGGAAGAATCCGCGGTAGGCGTCCTGATCGTGGAGGCTGACCTCGAGGAAGGCACCGATCGCCGTCCGGGCGATGTCCTCCTGGTCCGCCGGGTCGAGCAGCGGCGCGAGGTTGAATACCGCCCCGCTGTACGGGCCGAAATCACCGCGACCCCAGACCGAGTTGAACTGTCCGTGATTGGCCCGATACGACCACAGGGCGGCCTTGAACCCGTCGCCGGCGACGGTGGTCCGGGCGAACTGGCGGATGCCGGACCACGCTCGGGCGTCGCTGTCGTACCCACCCTGCAGCGTGAGGAAGTCGGTGTCGACGAGCTCGAGTGCCTCGCTGTACTGTCCGTCGCTGGGTGCGATGGACACCACCGCGTCGACGTCGAGGCCGGTCGGCCACGGGCGCATCGAGCGCCGCGGCGCCGTCGCCCGCGTGTCCAGGGCAGCCGCGATCGACGCCGCCTCCCCGCCACGGGAGTGCCCGATCAGCGCGACGTGGTCGAGGTCGACCGTGCCATGCAGCGGATCGGCCGGGTCGGCGTTCCAGGACCGCCACTGATCGAGGTGCACGAGCAGCAACCACGCCCGCACGAGCTGCTCGTTGCCCTTCCATTCGCCGACCCATGAGCCGTTGAGGAAGTCCTCGTCGATCGACACCGCGATGAACCCACGACTCGCGAGATGCTCGGCCAGGTAGGCGTAGCCGTCCTCGCTGAAGTCGCCCATCGCGTGATTGCCGTGGACGATGAGGACGAGCGGGTACGGGCCAGCGCCGCGTGGCATCCAGACCAGCCCATCGAGCGGCAGCGCCTCCGCCCCGAACCCCCAGAACCAGCGACGGATCTCATCGGCTCCGTTGCCGAGGACCGGTAGCACGGACGATGCGTCGACGGTCGGCGTGATCACGTCGGCGTCCCCGCCGAACGCCGGACGCCGCGCGTCCCGCCCGCTGCCGTACGTCCAGCGCACGACCTCGTACGCACCGGGAGCACCCGGATCGGCAAGTCCCGCCGGGGTCAGCGACAGCCCGTCATAGCTGGTGTCGTGCTGGGCGACGCCCTCGAGCGTGCCGGGACTGAGCGCGATCGCGATCGCCCCGCTGGTGGTGATGACGAGGGCGGTCACCGCCACGGCCGCCACGACGCGGCGGACAGGTCCGGGGCGGACGCCTCCAGGAGCACGGATCGCTCGCCGCGCCAGCCCGAGCAGCCCGCCGGCGACGCCCACGACATAGACGTACGGCCCCACCGCGCCCGGCGTCAGCAAGCCCAGCGGTGCGACATCCCGGCCGGCCATGACGATCCACAGCAGGATGCCGAACGCACCGAGCGATGGCAGCGGGAAGGCGGCGAGGAACCGGAGCGGCGCGCTGGCGACCGTGGCCAGCCGCGGATGGCCGCGTCGGCGGGCGGCCGCCCCGATCCGCCGGACCGCCCAGCGCAGGACGGCGCGCACGATCCATCCGAGTCCCGCCCCCAGGATCGTCACCGCGGCAGCGAGCAGGCCCACCCCGATGATGGCCACTGGCGGCGCCACGCCCAGGAACGCCGCCGGGGCGACGAACGCGGTCAACCCGACATAGCCGACCGCCAGGCCGACCAGCAGCCCATCGCCGAATGCCCCGATGCCACTGCCGATGGTTCCCAGCACGACCCACGGCAGGTGGATCGTCGGCAGGTTCCCGCGGAGGGTCACCGCACGCGTCACGGATCGACTCGCCCAGCGACGGCCACGGGTTCTGGGCTCGATCGCGCCGGAGCCGGGGTGGCACGCACCATCGTCCGATCGGGATCCGCGCCGCGCCAGTGCCGCTCGGCCATCTTCGTGGCGGGCCGGATGGCAGGGCGTGGCAGCGCCGAAGCGGGGCGGTTGGCGTCCCCGGCAGGATTCGAACCTGCGACCTTCCGCTTAGAAGGCGGTTGCTCTGTCCACTGAGCTACGGGGACCGCGGACAGTCTACGGGTGAGCCGTCGATAGGGACTTGGCCCTATCGCGGCCGGCCGCACTAGGTACTCCTCCGTATTTCCGACAGGACGTTCGATTTCCTAGCCTCATCGCAGACCCGGCTCGCCCCTCCCCCTGGCGGTCCGGGTCTGCTGCCGTCCGGCGAGATCGGCAGCTGACGCGCCAGACCGCCGTGCTATGCTCCGCGGCCCAGCGCGCCGACCGGGACTCGGAGCGGGGACAGCGAGGTTGCGAACCAGCCCATGTCGGCCGGACCGACACGTCCCCGCGCTCCTGCGGCCGGGGGCCAGCTCGCCCTTGACCTGCCGGTCGGCCTGCCCGCCATCGACATCGACCCCGAGTGGAAGGCACAGCAGCGCTTGTGGGGCCACTCCTTCCACCCGATGTGCTCGTACCTGGCGAGCTTTCCGGCGGCCCTCGCGCACGCGTTCATCGCCCGCTACTCGCGGCCGGGTGACGTCGTGCTCGACCCGTTCTCCGGTCGTGGTACGACCGCCCTGCAGGCCTGTGCCGAGGGGCGCATCGGCGTGGGCAACGACCTCAACCCGTTCGCCCACCTGCTGACGGCGTCCAAGGTCGAGCCGGCCACGCGGGCGGCCGCCACCACCCGCCTGGCGGCCCTTCGCCTTGCCTGGCATGCCGGTGCTGAGCGGTGGATCGCGCTCGCCGATCGGGTCATCGCCGACCCTGGCGGGACGGCCGTCCCGGCCGCCGGCTCGGCGGCGGTCGCCGGCACGGATGTCGACCCCGTCCCGGTCGAGGTCGTGCTTGCCTTCCATCGCGATACGCTGGCCCAGCTGCTGTTCGTGCGGACGACCCTTCGCCTCGACGAGCGGACCGATCGCTTCCTGGCCGCCGCGATCACGGGCATCCTCCACGGCAAGAGCGCCAGCTATCTCTCGGAGCTGATGCCGAATACGTTCAGCATGGCGCCGCGCTACGTCCGCGACTTCGCCGCGCGAACGGCCTTCGCCTCGCCGCGTCGCGACGTGTTCGACGGCCTCGCGGCCAAGCTCGATCGGCTGTTCCGCCAGCCGCTCCCACCGACCGAGGGGATCGCCCTGCTCGGCGATGCGCGCGACGTCGCGCCGCGCGTCCGGGCCGCCCTCCGCGCCCGCGGTCGACCCGACCGGGCGCGGTTGGTGGTCGCCTCGCCGCCCTACCTGCGAGTCGTGAAGTACGGCTACTACAACTGGCTGCGTACCTGGTTCCTCGGGTTCGACGCCCGGGCCATCGATGCGACGCTCGACGACGCCCATCACCGCGAGCCGTACCTCGCATTCCTGCGGGACGTGCTCGCCGGGCTGCGACCGGCGCTCACCGACGACGCGGTGGTCGTGCTCGTGATCGGCGATGTCGAGACGGATCGGGGGCGGCGGATCAGAGATGGCGTCGGGCTGGCCGAGCGGGTGTGGGCGGCCGCCGGGGAACCGGAGGGCTACCGCCTCGCGGGCGTCGCGCTCGACGACGTCGCGGCCGTCCGCAAGATGACGAAGCTGTGGGGCAGCGAGGCAGGCCGGGCCACCAAGACGGATCGCATCCTCGTGCTGGGAGCCACCGAAGCGGGCCGCCGACGGGCCCTCGCGGGGGCCGATCTCGACATCGACTGGACCTGGCCGGCGCGGACGCTGCGCTCCCTCTGAACCGCGGCGGTCCCGACCCGCGGTCGTCTACGATGGACCGGTCGTGACCACCGCTACCGTCGCTCGATCGCGCCGTCTCGGGCTCGTGGCCATCGTGTTCGCGCTCGCGGCGATGCTCGTCCCACTGGCCCGCGCCGAGGGCATCCTGCAGCTCGATGGCGCTGTCACCGATCCGACGGGCGCGCTCGACGGACGCTCCGCCGATGTCGCCCGGGCCGTCGACGCCGCGCTCGCCGAGCACGGCGTGCAGGTCTTCGTCCTGTTCGTCGGGACGACGGCCGACCTGACCGCGGCCGACTACGCGGCCCAGACCGCGGCGCGCAACTCGCTCGGCGTCGACGATGTCCTGCTGCTCGTCGCGGTGGATGACCGGACCGACTACATCTGGGTCTCCGACGGCCTCGACCGGATCACCGACGACGAGCTCGACGCGATCCTCGTCGAGCGACTCGAACCCGGGTTGCGCAACGGCGATTTCGCCGGTGCGGCCATCGACGCCGTGGACGGCCTCGGACTGGCGGCCGACAGCGAGGCCCCGACCGAACCGACCGTGACCGAGGGGCCGATCGTGCCCGGTCCCACCATCGCGCCGACGCCCGGCAGTGACGCCGGTGGAGGCGGCATCGGTCTCGGGACGGTCGTCGGCATCGTGCTCCTCGGCGGCGGCGGGTTCTTCCTCTACCGGCGCTGGCGGCAGTCGAGGGACGCAGCGCCGGGCGGCCCGGCAGCCGCCCCCGGCCAGCTGACCGGACCGGAACTGAGTCGTCAGGCAAACGCGCTCCTGATCGCCACGGACGAGCGCATCCGTGACGCCCAGCAGGAAGTCGACTTTGCCGAAGCGCAGTACGGCGCCGATGAGGTGGGCGATCTGCGCACGGCGGTGGCCGCGGCCCAGGCCGAGCTGGCGGCTGCGTTCACGGTGCGCCAGCGGCTCGACGACGACGTGCCCGAGGATGAGGTGACGCGCGAGACGATGCTGCGCGAGATCGTCGAGCGGACGACGCGTGCCCAGGCCACTCTTGACGCGGAGACGGATCGCATCCGTCAGTTGCGCGACCTCGAGCGCGACGCGCCGACGACCCTGGTCGAGCTCCCGGCCCGCATCGAGGCCGTCGAGGAGCGCCTGCCGGCGGCCCGCGCGGCGATGGCCGAGCTCCAGCGCTACGCCCCCTCGGCGCGGCACCCGGTCGAGGGCCACATCGAGGAGGGAGAGAAGGGCATCGCCGGCGCCCGCACCGCGGTGACCATCGGGAGTGCCGCGATGGCCCGCGGCGAACGGTCCGACGTCGCGATCGCGACGCGCGAGGCGCTCGAGGGCGTGACCGGCGCGGCCAACCTGTTTGACGCGATCGATCAGCTCCGGGCGGCGATCGCCGAGGCCGAACGACGGACCCCGGCCGAGCTGGTCGAGGCGGACCGCGACCTGGGCGACGCCCGGACCGCGCTGGCCGATGCTGGTGCGGTCGAGCCTGGCCTGTCCGAGCGCGTCCGGAGCGTCGAACGTGCCCTCGACGCGGCGCACGCCGCCGCGACCCTGTCGCCAGCCGATCCGGTCGAGAGCCTGCGACTGGCCACCGAGGCACACCGTCTGGCCGACGAACTGCTGGTCGCCGCACGCGACGCGGCGGCCGCCCGCGACCGTCTCGAGACGGCGGCGGATTCGTCGGTGAAGACCGCTGCGGTCGAGGTCGACCGGGCGGCGACCTTCATCGCCTCGCGTCGGCGTGGCGTCGGCGAGACGGCGCGCACTCGACTGGCCGAGGCCCAGCGCAACCTCGCCTCGGCTCAGGGGCTGGTGGCCACGGACCCGGGCCGGGCCATGGAGGTCGGGCGCCGAGCCCAACAACTCGCCCAGGAGGCGTACCAGCTCGCGAGCTCCGACTTCTCCGACTGGGACGGCGGCGGCCCCGGCTGGGGCCAGCGCAGCCCGACGGACGACGCGACCGCGGCGGTCCTCGGCCAGATCCTGGGCGGCGTGATCGGGGGCGTGATCCGTGGTGGTGGCGGGGGCTGGGGCGGTTCGCCGTGGGGCGGCGGCCGTGGTGGTGGCGGGGGTGGTCTCGGCGGCCTGGGCGGCGGATGGGGTGGCGGCGGCGGCGGCTTCGGCTCGGGGGGCTTCGGTGGTGGCGGGGGCGGCGGTGGCGGCCGGGGGCGCGGCGGACGCTGGTGACCCTCGGCCCTATGCAGGACCGCGCTGCGGGCCGTACCGTTAGGGCATCGACCGACCACATCTTGGGGAGACCAGACCGATGGCACAGACGTCCATCCTCGGCCGCATCGGCCAGCTCGTCCGAGCGAACATCAACGCCATCCTCGATGGAGCCGAGGATCCCGAGAAGATGCTCGACCAGCTCGTGCGCGACTTCACCAACAGCATCGCCGAGGCCGAGGAGGCCGTGGCCCAGACGATCGGCAACCTGCGCCTGATCGAGGACGACGCGCGCGAATCGCGCGCGGCGTCGGCGGACTGGCTGACCAAGGCGAAGGCCGCCTCGCGTCGCGCCGATGAGCTGCGCACCGAGGGCAACCCCGCCGAGGCCGACCGGTTCGACGACCTGGCCAAGATCGCCCTTCGCCGGCAGGTCTCGTACGAGAGCCAGGCCAAGACGCTCGAGACGCAGATCGCCAGCCAGACCGAGCTCGCCGACAAGCTCAAGGACGGGCTGAACAAGCTGCGCGTCCGTCGCGAGGAACTCGTCCAGAAGCGCGACGAGCTGGTGAGCCGCGCCAAGATGGCCCAGGCCCAGTCCCAAGTCCAGACGTCACTCCAGAGCGTGTCGGTGCTCGACCCGACCTCGGAGCTGTCGCGGTTCGAGGAGCGGGTCCGCCGGCAGGAGGCGCAGGTCCGCGGTCGCGAAGAAGTCGCTGCCTCGTCGCTCGACGAGCAGTTCGCCTCACTCGAGCGATCCGAGGACGAACTCGACATCGACGCGCGGCTGGCCGAGCTCAAGACGGGCGGCTGATCGCCGTCGGTCGTCTGCGGCGTGCCCATCGCCGCAACGCTCGCGCTCGGTAGAATGCGGCCATGCAGCAGATGTATCACCCGGCGGACCTGGCCTCGATGGATCCGCTGGTCCTGATGAAGAACCTCGACCACGTCCGGATGACGAGCCGCCGGCTGTCGTACATCCTCCAGCAGCAGGTCCACCTGTACGTGCCCGAGGCGAATCAGCTCCGGGAGCAGATCGACCGCTACGTCGAGGCCGAGCGCCAGATCGAGGGCGAGATGGCCCGCCGACAGATCCGGGCCTGACGCCGCGGCTGCGCTCGTCGCACGAACCCAGCCCGACTCACGACAGGAAGAAGCCCCGCTCGGCGAATGCCGGCGGGGCTTCTGATAAGGGCTGGAGCGCGCGGGTCACACGGCGGCGGGCACCGGGCTGAGACGGGCGGTCGGTTCCGGTCCGGATGCGATGTCCGTCTCGGGATCGTCCGGGATGGCCGTGATCACGACCGCGACCGGACGTCGGCGGGCCTGTTCCTGCGACACGACGCCGGCGGCCATCGCCGCGAGGGCCGGCATGTCGAACAGGCTGAAGCCGATGCCATAGGCGGCCAGATCGTCGGCCCCGAGCCCACGGAACAGGCCGCGCGCGGCCACCGCGCACATCTCGTCATAGAGCTCGGGCCAGCCCACGCGTCGGCGCCCGTAGCAGAACCGGATGAACTCGACCGCGTCCGGGTCGGGGACGCGCGTGGCGGCGGTGAGCGGCTCCATCGATGGCGTGCCCTCCCTTCAGGCAGGGCGCGCGGCGGCCCGGACGGGAACGCGACGCGCGCTCGGTGAACGACGATCAGTGACGAGGAAGTCATCCGTGGTCCGGTCGCCCTGACGGGGTTCGGGCGGTCGACGCGGCTTCCAGGTGTCCCGACCGGCCATCTGGTTGGGCGGTCCGATCGGTTGGATGCGTATCGTAGGCCTGCCGCCCGCTGCCCGGAAAGGGGGCTTGTCCACCAGTTCATCCACCAAGTTGTCCACACGAACAGACGTTCATCGAACGTTCGTGCGATACGTGCGTGGGTCGACCGTCAGTGGCTCGTCCGGGTCAGACCCAGACCCGGACCATCGGGCAGCCGCCAACGCTTGTCCGGGTCCAGCTCGAGTCCACCGAACGGATCGTCGGCGAGCAGCAGGTTGCCGTCGAGATCGACCCAGTCGGCCAGCGAGGCGACGGTGGCCGAGGCCGCGATCCCGACCGACGTCTCCTCCATACAGCCGAGGAACGTCCGGAAGCCGAGCTCCCGGGCGCGCTCGAGCATCGCCTGGGCCGGGCCGATCCCACCGCACTTCGCCAGCTTCACGTTGACTCCGGCGACTACGCCGACCAGCGGTTCGAGGTCCTCGATCGTCACGGCACTCTCGTCGGCCACGATCGGCAGGCTCGACCGCTCCTGCAGCCAGGCCAGGTCGCGATATGCGCTGGCCGCGAATGGCTGCTCGATGAGCTCCACGCCGAGTTCGACGAGCTCGGGCAGCAGCGTCTCGGCATCGATGCGCGTCCATCCCGTATTCGCGTCGACCCGGATCGGCCCGTCGAACACCTCGCGGACGGCGCGCAGCGTGGCCAGGTCGGACGGCCCACCGCATTTGATCTTGAGCGCGGGAAAGTCGGCCGCGCGGGCGGCCCGTTCGGCCACGACCGCGGGCTCGTCGAGGCCGATCGTGAAGTCGGTCGGGGGGATGGCGCTGGACAGGCCGAGCAGCTCGTGGACCGGGACGCCAACGACCTTCCCGGCGAAGTCATGCAGCGCGATGTCGATGGCGCACTTGGCAGCGCCGTTCCAGCGCAACTCGCGGCGCCAGCGCTCGCTCAGGCCGTGCAGCCCCTCCCGTGCCGCCTCGACGTCGTCGAGGACGCCGGCGACCTCGTCGGCGTACGACAGGAGCAACGGGAAGACCGCCGCCATCGTGGCCGGTGTCTCGCCGTAGAACCGGTCCGGATAGCCCTCCCCCACCCCGACGACACCCGGAAAC
>DASSII010000099.1:0-4278 GCA_035692005.1 Candidatus Limnocylindrales bacterium
CATGCGGCTGTGGGGCGGGCGCTTCGCCGAGGAGAACGACCAGCGGGTCGCCGATTTCACGCGCTCGATCGAGCTTGACCGCGAGCTCGCGGCAGATGACCTCGCGGGCTCCGTCGCGCACGTGCACGGGCTCGGCCGGGCGGGGCTGCTGACCGACGACGAGGTCGCCCAGCTCGTCGCTGGGCTCGAGGGCCTGGCCCAGGCCGTGGCCGCCGACAGCATCGTCTGGGACCCGGCGCTCGAGGACGTCCATCTGAACCTCGAAGCGGCGTTGGCGGACCGGGTCGGGCCGGTCGCCGGCAAGCTGCACACCGGGCGGTCACGCAACGACCAGGTCGCGACGGACCTGCGGCTGTGGTTGCGCCGAGCCATCGACCGACTGGACGATGGCCTGGTCGCCTTCGAGCGAGCGCTCGTCGGGCTCGCCGAGCGCGAAGGGACCGCGGTCCTGCCCGGGGCGACGCACATCCAGCCGGCCCAGCCGGTGCTGTTCGCTCACCACCTGCTGGCCTACGTCGAGATGGCCGAGCGCGACCGTGCTCGCCTGGCCGACGCGCGTCGCCGGACCAATGTCTCGCCGCTCGGATCGGGCGCCCTGGCCGGCGCGGGCTTCCCGCTCGATCGCGAGGCGACGGCCGCCGAGCTCGGATTCGACGGTGTCACGGCCAACTCGCTCGATGCCGTGGGCGACCGGGATTTCGTTATCGAGGCGCTCGGCGCGATCGCCCTCGGCATGGTCCACCTCAGTCGGCTGGCCGAGGAGCTCACGTGGTGGTCGAACCCGCGCTTCGGGTTCGTGCAGGCATCGGACGCGTTCTCGACCGGTTCGTCGATCATGCCGAACAAGAAGAACCCCGATCCCGCCGAGCTCGTTCGTGGTCGCGCGGCCCGCGTCATCGGCGCGCTGACGGGGACGCTCGCGCTGGTCAAGGGCCTGCCGCTCGCCTACCAGCGCGACCTGCAGGAGGACAAGGCCCCGTTGTTCGACGCCGTCGCGGTCTACGAGGGCTCGCTCGGCGTGCTGGCCGGCATGCTCGACACGCTGACGGTCGACCGCGATCGGATGCGGGCCGCGACCGACGAGGGCTTCACGACGGCCACCGCGGTGGCGGACGCGATGGTCCGCCTCGGCATCCCGTTTCGCACCGCCCACCACGTCGTCGGCTCGCTCGTCGCCCAGGCGGACGAGGCGGGCCTGCCGCTCGACGCGGTGCCCGACGCGATGATCGGTCTGGCCCTCGGCGCCAGCGGCGACCCGGCCGCGCAGGCCCTCGCCGCGGACACGGGGATCGGCGACAGCCTGCGCGCGGCCGCGTCGGTGGACGGGGCCCTGGCGTCGTGCGACGTGATCGGCGGCACCGCCCCGACCCGCGTCGCCGACGCGCTGCGGGCGGCGCGGCAGCGTCTCGACCGCGACTGAGGCTGGCGGCCGCCCGGGAGGGGGTGTCGGGATCGGCGCCGGAACGGTCCGGATCAGACCTCGGTCGTCGAGGCGATGGCCACGTCGCGCACGAGGTGCGGATCCCGGGCCCAGGCCACGGCGACGACGACGTGGAACGTCGCGTCGGCACGGCCATGCGGGGTTCGGACCGTTGGCAGGCACGCGCCGTCGAGCGTGCCGCTGAACGGGTAGGCGCCGCCCGCACCTCCGAAATCGCCCGAACCGGCCAGCTGCCCGGACCACATCGTGATCGTCTCCTGTCGTCCACCGCTGACCGTCGACTCGGCCGTGACCCGCAGCTCGAGCCGGACCTCCTGGACCTGGCGCGGGGCGCCCCCCGTCAGCGTCAGTGTCCCGTGGAACGGCTCGCCGACGCTTAACGGCACGGGATCGAGGGCGATGGAGCCCGCCAGGCCGTCCGCCGCCGCGTCGGCCGTTTCCCACAGCGCGTACTGGGCGACGTCGACCACGCCGGCCCGCAGCAGCGCCGTCGGCTGGAGGACGCGGACCGGCAGCTCCAGCTTGGGGTCGAACCCGCCGACATCGAGGTTGACGCGCACCTCCCAGTCCACCCGCAGCTCGGTCCCTTCGAACGTTGCCGGACCGAGGCCCGGGACCGGGAGCTGGAACGGCACCTCCTCACGGGCTCCCGCCGCGATGCTGGTCGGCCCGACGACCGCGACCGGGATCCGTGGCAGGTCCTCGCGTGCGGTGTGGGTCTCGGTCCGGGTGTGGCCCTGGGCATCCGTGGATGTCGTGTCGTAGCGCCACGTCTCGGTCCCGACCAGGGTCACCCGTGCACCACGGATCGCTCCGCCGTCGCGTGAGGTGAGGACCAACCGGCCGTCCACCAGCCGCCCCGGCATGAGTCGGTCGGTGGCGAGCTCGAGGGTCATCCCGAACCCTCCACCCGAGCCGCTGGTCGTGACGGTCATCGTCCGCCCATCATGCCATCGCCGGCCCTGTACCATCGGGCGACGATGCTCCGCCCCGAGACGATCCGGCAGGCTCCCAAGGCGTTGCTCCACGACCATCTCGACGGTGGCTTGCGCCCGGCGACGATCGTCGACCTGGCCGCCGAATACGGCTATGACGGGCTGCCGACCGCCGATCCAGAGGCACTCGCGGCGATCATCCGTCACGGCGCCGAGCGCAAGTCGCTGGAGCTGTACCTCGAGACGTTCGAGCACACGGTCGGGGTCATGCAGGAACGCGACGCGATCGTGCGGGTCGCCGCGGAATGCGCCGAGGATCTGGCCGCCGACGGCGTCGCGTATGCCGAGGTGCGCTACGCGCCGGAGCTCTCCACGGAACGTGGCCTGACGCTCGACGAGGTCGTCGCCGCCAACCTCGAGGGCTTCAAGGTCGGCGCCGAACGCGCCGCGGCCGCCGGCCAGCAGATCGTCATGAAGATGCTCGTCACCGCGATGCGCCAGGCGGCCCGCTCGGTCGAGGTCGCCGAATGTGCCGTGCGCTGGCGCGATGCCGGCGTTGTCGGCTTCGACATCGCCGGCCCGGAGGCAGGCTACCGGCCGACCCGCCACCTCGACGCGTTCGAATACGTCCGGCGCGAGAACTTCCACATCACCATCCACGCCGGCGAGTCGTTCGGGCTGCCCTCGATCTGGGAGGCGCTCCAGTGGTGCGGCGCCGAGCGGCTCGGCCATGGCGTCCGCATCGTCGACGACATCACGGTCCGCGACGACGGGTCGGTCGAGCTCGGCCGTCTGGCCACGTTCGTCCGGGACCGACGGGTGCCGCTCGAGATGTGCCCGACCTCGAACGTGGACACCGGGGCCGCACCGTCGATCGCCGAGCACCCGATCGACCTGCTCCGCCGGCTGCGCTTCCGGGTCACGGTCAACACCGACAACCGGCTGATGAGCGGGGTCACGCTGTCGAGCGAGTTCGGCGTGCTGGACAGCGCCTTCGGGCTTGGCCTGGGCGAGATGGAGTGGCTGACGATCAACGCGCTCAAGTCGGCGTTCGCGCCATTCGACGAGCGGCTGCGCCTCATCAACGAGGTCGTCAAGCCGGGGTACGCCCGCCTGCGCTCGGAGGAGTCGCGAGTCGTCGTCGGGTGACGGCGTCGACGCCCGCCTCCGGCCGGCGCTGGGCTCCCGGCCCGAAGCTCACCCCGAAGATCATTCTCGAGGGCACCCGGCTCACCCACAAGACCGATCTTGCGTTCGCCCTCAACGAGCATCCCCGGATCGTCGGACCGCGCCGCTACCGCTACCACTCGCCGGTCATCAGCGGGGAGTGGGGCTCGTTCCACCCGTATCCGTGGAGTCCAGGGCTGGTCGACTACGGCCCCGAGGACCGGGACCGGGCGATGGAGACCTATGCGACCTGGGCGCACATGTTCGAGCTCCAGCGCCACTACTCCTGGATGGTCGACCGGTTCCATCTGTCGACGCTGGCGTGGCAGTCGATCCACCGCGCTGTCGACGAGGACTTCGGCTGGCTGGAGGAGCGGCTGGAGCCGCTTGGCTTCCACATCGTGCTCTGCACCCGGCGCGCCGACACCTTCGAGGCGGCGCGCGCCGAGCGGCTGACCGTGTCGGGCAAGCCCACCAGTACGACGATCTCGGCGTCTTCCTGCACGAGCAGGACGTCCTCCGCGCCCTCGCCGCTGCGTCGCGGCTGCCGGTCCTCGAACTGGACCTCAGCGACGGCGACATCACGGCCGCGTGCGAAGCCACCGCCGACTGGATGACCGCGACCGGTGGGCTCTGGGCGCCGGGTGCGGGCTAGGCTGACCGCCACGCCATCAGGGCTGCTGCGCCGTCGGATCGCGACCGCGCTCAGACCGCGGCGGGCTCCGGGTCGGTCAC